>DATIQS010000271.1:0-8217 GCA_035470605.1 Fibrobacteraceae bacterium | reverse complement strand
TCTGGTGAGGTCACTTTTGTTGACGCGACCGAAGTGCGTGTCCGTCGTGATAAGGGTCAGGACGAAGAGGCCGATTTCCTGGGTATCTCGAATGAGGACGTTTACGAGCTGCGTAAGTTTGAGCGTTCGAACCAAGACACTTGTATTAACCAAAAGCCCGTTGTTGATGTCGGCCAACGTGTCGAAGTCGGCGGGGTGCTTGCCGACGGCGCCTCCACCCAGAATGGTGAATTGGCTTTGGGCAAAAACGCTCTGGTCGGCTTCCTCCCCTGGAATGGTTACAATTACGAAGACGCGATCATCATTTCCGAGGAACTCGCCATCAAGGATACCTTTACTTCTATCCATATCGAGGAATTTGAGGTCGAGGTCCGTGAGACGAAGCGTGGCGCAGAAGAGCTGACCCGCGAAATTCCCAACGTGGCAGAAGAGTCCGTCGTCAACCTGGACGAGAATGGTATTATCCGCGTGGGTGCTGAGGTCGAGGCAGGCGATATCCTGGTGGGTAAAGTTACCCCGAAGGGTGAAACCGAGCTTTCTCCAGAAGAACGCCTGTTGCTTGCCATCTTTGGTGAAAAGGCTTCGGACGTGCGCGACACCTCTTTGAAGGTCCCTCCCGGAGTTCGTGGTGTGGTCGTGGAGACCCGCGTGTTCTCCCGCAAGGAGCGCGATAAAAAGGCGAAGGATAAGGATCGTGAAAAGATCGAAACCATTCGGCGCCAGTTCAATACCGAAATTTTGAACCTGACCCGTGCCAGGAACTCCAAATTAGAAGAGCTCCTGGTGGGGGAGACCTCTGGGGATGTGCGGAATGCGGTCACTCAGGAATTGGTGATGGTTTCCGGTCGTAAGATTTCTAAAGCCACTCTGGAAAAAGTGGATTTCTCCGAGGTCTCTCTCTCTTCTGAATTCTGCAAGAATGAAGAGTCGAATGCCAAGGTGATCCGCGTTTTGGAAATGGCTAATGCCCGCATCCAGTCCGAAGCCCAACGCATGGAAAAGGAAGTGGACAAGGTCACTCGTGGTGATGAACTCAAGCCCGGTGTGTTGCAGATGGTGAAGGTCTATGTCGCCAAGAGGCGCCGCCTGTCCATCGGTGATAAGATGGCTGGTCGCCATGGAAATAAGGGTGTGGTCTCTAAGATCGTTCCCGTCGAAGACATGCCTTTCACCGAGGATGGACATCCCCTCCAGATTCTGTTGAATCCTCTGGGTGTGCCTTCCCGTATGAATGTGGGCCAGGTGCTAGAGGTGCATTTGGGTTACGCAGCCAAGGCCTTGGGCTTTAAGGTGGCCACTCCGGTGTTTGATGGTGCCTCCTTTGAGGAAATTCAGGCAGAGCTGGATAGGGCTGACCTTTCTTTGAAGGGGCCTGATGGCAAACGTACGGGTAAAACGCGTCTTTACGACGGTCGTACCGGTGAACTCTTCATGAATCCGGTGACCATCGGCTACATGTATATGCTCAAGCTCGGCCATTTGGTCGATGACAAGATTCATGCCCGTTCCATTGGTCCTTACTCTCTGGTCACGCAGCAACCTTTGGGTGGAAAATCCCAATTCGGTGGCCAGCGTTTTGGTGAAATGGAAGTCTGGGCTCTGGAGGCCTACGGCGCCGCCTATACCTTGCAGGAATTGCTTACAGTCAAATCCGACGACGTAGTAGGACGTAGCAACGTCTACGACGCCATTGTGAAGGGTTCAAATACGCCGGAACCCGGCATTCCTGAATCTTTCCGCGTGCTGATTCGCGAAATTCGCGCACTCGGCCTGAACATTAAGACTGCTGGTGAGGAATAATCCCATGATGCTTGACAAAACTGAGGAACTCATCGAAAATACCGGCGACATCACCATTCAATTGGCGTCTCCAGATGTGATTCGCGAGTGGTCTTTTGGTGAGGTGACCAAGCCGGAAACCATTAACTACCGTTCGTTTAAACCTGAAAAGGACGGTTTGTTCTGCGAAAAGATCTTTGGACCGGTGAAAAACTGGGAGTGCAACTGCGGTAAGTTTAAACGCATTCGCTACAAGGGCATCATCTGCGATCGTTGCGGTGTGGAAGTTACCCATTCCAAAGTCCGCCGTGAACGCATGGGCCACATTGAACTCGCTGTTCCTGTGGCGCATATCTGGTTCTTTAAGAATCAGCCCTGCATCATTGGCTCTCTGTTGGATATCGACACCAAGGATTTGGAAAGCGTTCTGTACTATGAGCGCTATATCGTCTTCAACCCTGGCGATACCGATCTCAAGGAAAATGAGCTGATCGACGGTCGCCGTTATGACGACCTCTGGGACGAGGGCCGTCATTTCGACGCCAAGTCTGGTGCTCCTGCTATCCGTCAGTTGCTTGCTCGTTTGGATCTGGATGAGCTTTCCAAGGATCTGCGTTCTACAGTGATGGACACGCGTTCCCGCACTAAGCGTGAAGATGCCCTTAAACGCCTGAAGATCGTTGAAGCCTTCCGTAAGTCACCCAACAAGCCGGAATGGATGATCCTTGACGTGTTGCCGGTGATTCCTCCTGATTTGCGTCCTTTGGTGCCTTTGGAGGGTGGCCGTTTTGCCACTTCCGACTTGAACGAGTTGTACCAGCGTGTCATCAACCGCAACAACCGTTTGAAGAAACTCGTTGAACTGCGCGCCCCTGAAGTCATTCTCCGCAATGAAAAGCGCCTGCTACAGGCGGCTGTGGATGATTTGTTCGACAACGGTCGCCGTGCGGTCTCCCGCTCCGAATCTCACCGTCCGCTCAAGTCCCTATCCGAACTCCTCAAGGGTAAGCAAGGCCGTTTCCGCCAGAATTTGCTGGGCAAACGCGTGGACTACTCTGGCCGTTCTGTAATTGTGGTTGGCCCTGAGTTGCGTATGCACCAGTGTGGCCTTCCCAAAAGCATGGCTCTGGAATTGTACAAGCCCTTCATTATTCAACGTCTGCAAGAAGAAGGTGCGGTGCATACCCTCAAGTCTGCGAAGAAGTTCGTGGAAAAGGAACGCCCCGAGGTTTGGGATATTTTGGAAAACATCATTGAAGACCATCCGGTGATGTTGAACCGCGCGCCCACATTGCATCGCCTGGGCATTCAGGCCTTCTATCCCAAGCTTATCGAAGGAAAGGCAATCCGCCTGCATCCTCTCGTATGCGCCGCATTCAACGCGGACTTTGATGGTGACCAGATGGCTGTTCACCTTCCGCTGGCCTTTGAAACCCAGTTGGAGTGCCGCGTGCTTATGTTGTCCTCCAACAACATTTTGCACCCCGCATCCGGTCTTCCGATCGCCGTTCCTTCCCAGGATATGGTGCTGGGCCTGTATTATCTCTCCAAGCCGCGTCCGGCCCAGAAGGGCGAAGGGATGCGCTTCTACGACGAAAGCGAAGTCCTGCGTGCCTATGAAGCGAAGGCGGTCGATCTCAATGCCTGGATTTATATCCGCATCACGGCCGGCCACAAAATGTATCGTACCACCTTTGAAAAAGATACCCGCGTTACTGACGAGGCGGGAAACGAGAAGGTGATTAAAGTCGGCGAGAAGGCCGAATTTGTGACCTTGTGCGACGACATCATGTTGAAGACTACCCCGGGGCGTGTTTTCCTGAACAAGATTGTCCCGCAACAAATTGGTTATGCCAATGACACTTTCTCCAAGAAGGTGATCTCTCGTTCTGTGGATGACTTGTACCGTCGTACAGGAAACCGTTTGACTGTGGGTTATCTCGATAACCTTAAGGATACGGGTTACTTCTGGGCGACCCGCGCGGGTTCCTCTGTGGCCATTGCGGATATGATTATTCCTCCTGAGAAATACCAAATCGTGGAAAAGACCTCTAAGGAGGTCGAAAAGATTTTGAATCTGTTTAACGAAGGTATGATCACGGACGGCGAACGCTATAACCAGGTGATCGATGCTTGGTCTCATGCGACCAACCAGGTTGCGAACGTCATGTTCGACAAGCTGAAGACTGACCGTGACGGGTTCAACCCTGTATTCATGATGGCCGATTCTGGCGCTCGTGGTAGCCGCGAACAGATCAAGCAGCTTTCCGGTATGCGCGGTTTGATGCAGAAGCCCGTGAAGAAACTTGGCGGTCAGGAAGTGATCGAAAACCCGATTAAGTCCAATTTCCGCGAAGGTCTGAATGTGCTCGAGTACTTTACCTCGACCCATGGCGCCCGTAAGGGTTTGGCTGACACGGCTTTGAAAACTGCTGATGCGGGTTATCTGACTCGTCGTTTGGTGGATGTGGCTCAAGACTTGGTGATTACCGAGGCAGACTGTCATACCGAGCAGGGCATTGAGCTCTATGCCTCCAAGGATGGCGATGATGTCGTGCAAGGCCTGGACGAACGTATTCTTGGTCGCGTTGCGGCTTTGGATATTAAACATCCAGTTACCGACGAGGTTTTAGTTGCCGCTGGCGAACTAATGGAAGAAGCCGAAGTTCGTAAGATTATGGATGCGGGTATCGAACACGTTCGTGTACGCTCCGTTCTTACTTGCGAATCACTGCGTGGTGTCTGTGCCAAGTGCTATGGCCGTAACCTGGCTTCGGGCCGGCAGGTGGATTTGGGCGAAGCGGTCGGCGTGATCGCGGCACAGTCTATTGGCGAACCTGGTACGCAGTTGACTTTGCGTACCTTCCATATCGGTGGCGCCTCCTCTCGTTTGACGGTGGAGTCGAGCAAGAAAGCCCCCATTGATGGCCGTGTGGTTTATGAGAACATGGACACCATGGACTACAAGGGGCAGAAGGTGGTGTTCTCTCGCACCGCCGAAGCGGTTGTCTATGACACCAATCAGATCCTGCGTGCTCGTTTCCAAGTTCCCTATGGTTCCACACTTTCTGCCCAGAATGGCGATAGTGTCAAGGCGGGTGGGGTTCTGTTCTCTTGGGATCCTTACAACTCGGTGATTTTGGCAAACGCCTCGGGCATTGTGCAGTACACCGACATGGTTCGCGATGTCACTTATCGTGAAGACTACAACGAAAGTACGGGTATCACCACTCTGATTATCATTGCGGACAAGCGCGGCAAGCGCCGTCCCGGTGTAACCATTGTGGATAAGGAAGGCCACAAGATTGGTTTCTATTCCTTGCCCACCGGTGCTATTGTGTCGGTCAAGGAAGGCGAAACCGTTGAAGCGGGTCATATCCTTTCAAAAATTCCCCGTGCTGTGGGCAAGACTCGTGATATCACGGGTGGTCTGCCTCGTGTGGCTGAACTTTTTGAGGCCCGTACCCCCAAGAATCCAACCGTACTCGCGCCGATGGATGGCATTGTCTATTATGGCGACGAGGAGCGTGGCAATCAGAAGATTATTATCAAAAGTGAATCGGAAAAGAACGAGCGTGGCGACATGGTAGAACAGTCGGTGCTGGTCCCTCGGGGCAAGCATCTCTCGGTCCATGAAGGCGACCGCGTTCGCGCAGGCCAAAAGGTGTGCGATGGCTCCATTAACCCGCATGACGTTTTGGCTGTCTTGGGCACCGAAGAGGTACAGCGCCATTTGGTGGATGAAATCCAGGCCGTGTACCGCCTACAGGGTGTTGCTATTTCCGATAAGCACATCGAATGCATCGTCCGTCAGATGATGCGTAAGGTGCGCATCAAGGAACCTGGAGACACGGAGTTGCTGCCGGACGAGGAAATTTCTCGGGTGCGTCTGCGCCTGGAGAATGAACGCGTCGTCAAGGAGGGCAAGCGCCCCGCTAGTTATTATCCGATGCTCCTTGGTATTACAAAGTCTTCTTTGGCCGCTGACAGCTTTATTTCTGCCGCGTCCTTCCAGGAAACCACTAAGATCCTTACTCGTGCCGCTATTGAAGGCCGTCGTGATGAACTGGTGGGCTTGAAGGAAAATGTTTGTATGGGACGTTTGATTCCTTCGGGAACCGGGGCCCTGCATCTGCGAGGCATGACTGTAAAGGATGTCGATGCGGAGAAGGATTTCGAACGTCGCGAAAGCGAGCAGACGGAAGACCAACTCTTTGATTCCGTAATCCAGTTGGATGGGGAATTGGAGGATCAGGAAGAAGGAGGCGAGGATCTTGAGTGATCCTTGCTTGACGTGTTATTGTCAGAAGCTATATTTGGAAGCTAATTTTTCGGGAATTTGATATGCCAACGATTCAGCAACTAGTGCGCAAAGGCCGAGAGCAGGTGTTCAACCGCACCGCCTCTCCCGCGCTCAAATCTTGTCCGCAAAAACGCGGCGTGTGCACCCGCGTGTACACCACCACTCCTAAGAAGCCAAACTCCGCGCTCCGTAAGATCGCGCGTGTGCGCCTGTCCAACAAGATTGAGGTCACCGCCTATATTCCAGGCGAGGGTCACAACCTGCAGGAACACTCCATTGTGTTGATCCGCGGTGGTCGTGTTAAGGATGTTCCCGGTGTGCGTTACCACATTATCCGTGGCACCTTGGATACCCAGGCGGTCAATGGCCGCAACAAGAGCCGTTCCAAGTATGGCGTCAAGCGTAGCAAACCCGGCGACAAGGGCGCAGCCGGCGCCAAGAAGAAATAAGCAGGTGCAGAATGTCCAGAAGAAGAAGTAATTTTAAGCGCCCTAACCTTCCTGACCCGCGCTACAATAGCACGATTGTCACGGAGTTGGTTGGCGTTGTCCTCAAGTCCGGTAAAAAAACTATTGCGGAGAGCGTTGTCTATTCCGCGCTGGAGCAACTGGATAAGAAGGTGGATACCAAGGGAACTCCGGTGGAAAAGTTTGAGGCTGCTTTGGAAAACATCAAGCCTCGTCTTGAGTGCAAATCCCGCCGTGTCGGTGGTGCTAATTACCAGGTCCCTCTGGAAGTCGCTCCAGATCGCGCTAAGGCTTTGGCTTTGCGTTGGTTGCTTGATGCCGCTCGTGGTCGTACCGAACCGAATATGGCAGATCGTCTCTGTGCCGAATTGATGGCGGCAATGAACAACGAAGGAAATGCGGTTCGCAAGCGTCAGGATGTGCATAAGATGGCCGAAGCCAACAAGGCTTTTGCTCACTTTCGTTGGTAATTCAATCCTTTTCTCTTCTCTGCCCGTCGAAAGACGGGCTTTTTTGTGATACGCGGCCCGGCCCGGGTGCAGTCTTGGAGGCGCAAGTCATCCCGTAAGCCGACCAAGGCAAGCGGGCAGTATTCCGCAAATCTTTCCTGGTCAAAGGCAGGCGGCGTAAATTCGGCGGTCGTGCAAGAATGGACTGCGTCTTTACTCGGGGAGATCTGCGCTATGCCTGAAAGGGAAACACCAACTCTCGGTGGAGCAGGAGGTCAACAGAGGCTGTAGTAGCCGCAAGGCGAATGGCTGATCGTGATATAGTTCGGTTATGGACCTTGATTTCATGTGGACAGGGTGAAACACGACTCCATCACGGGGTGTCCGAAAGACGGAAATGGTGGCAAGCGGATACATGCCGATTGTCAAGGCAATTTCGACTTTAGACGCCCCATAGGTCTTACATCACAATCAATTCGGCCTGTAAGGCCCCTGCCCTTTTAATAGCCTGGAAGATGGAGATAATGTCACGAGGGGCGACTCCAAGGGAATTGAGCGCCTGTGCTAGTTCTCCGGCATTGGTAACGGCAGGGAGAACCTTGACTTCTGGTGGGCGCTCCACTGCATTCATGGACACTTGTTCATTGATCACAGAGGCGCTTCTGCCCTGACTTTGTGGACTTGGTTGGGAAACGGAATCCTTTGCATCCACATTGATGACGATACTACCATGGGCCACGGCGACCTCTGAAATGCGCACATCGGCTCCAGCGACTAGGGTCCCTGTTTTTTCATTGAGGACAACTCGGGCCACGGTGGAGGTGTTAAATTCCACATTCTCCGTTTTGGCGATCATATCCATTGGATCAACGGACAAGCTTGGTAAGCGGACTCGGACTCCTGCAGCATCTTCAGCGATAGCGCTGCCAGGGTATATTTTGTTGATCGCTGCAGCCATGGCGACAGCGCTGCTAAAGTCCGGTGAGGAGAGAACCCAGCGGAAGGAGCCGTCTTCCGCCAAAGCGGCTTGAGTGAGTTCGCGTTTGACAATCGCACCTTCAGGAATGTTGCCTGCTAAGGTGTGATTTTTTTGGATTCGTGTCCGTTGTTTAGAGTCTGCAACGATCATTCCTCCAACGCTTAAAGCTCCTTGAGCCATGGCATAGTATTCGCCGTCTTCTGCCTGTAGGGGGGTCATCAGAAGGGTTCCGCCTTCCAA
>DATIQS010000270.1:0-5854 GCA_035470605.1 Fibrobacteraceae bacterium | reverse complement strand
TTATGGTTCCCAAGACATTATCCTAGAACAGAATTTTGCCGGTTGCCTGGTTGCCCCCTACGCGGTACTGTCCCTATCCCAGAGCGGGAGGCTCTTCTACGGCATGGCCCTGGCCCGCCAACTGGAAATTCATCAGTATGCTACGATCACCTTTATCCCCTTCACCCAAGGCCTATAGGAGGAATCACAAATGAGCCGAATTTGCATTTTCGTTGTATGTGCCTTCGCTTTTTCCTTTGCAGACAAAGTCCTTGCAGGATACCCTGATGTGTTTTCCAGACTCTTTTGGCAAAGCGACACCCTGGCCACCGACTCGTTACGTGCGCAAATGAATGCAGTGACAATGACCGAAAGCGTGAACGTATATGGAGACACCTGCTTTCTACAAAGAGTGGAACCGAATCCCTATGTGTTTTCACACATATGCCTGGAAAATACAAACGATTATGGCATTATTTCCAGTCTCACTCTTTGCGCACCGGATTCCCTGGTGACCTTCGCCACCTTCAACGACTATCTCATTGAACAGGTGGACTGGCTGGACAGCATCAACGCCATTCACATGACGATATAGCTGCATGGGTTGCGCTTGCTCCTATGACTCCACGGCATTGCCTTTTCCCACAACAGCCATCCGCAACCAAAATTCCCACGGCATTCAATTCACCCACCAGAGCTCACAGCTTTTCTGGAGCGGACTTCCTTCTGGTCCCTATCGCGTGACCGAACTGGATGCCGCCGGACGCGAGGTGTTCCGCTCGGGCGTCCTGGCTACGGACGGGGCGGCGTCCCTGCGAGTTTCCTTGCCCAATGGGCACGGGCCCTGTTATGTGCGCCTGGAGGACCTCGCCACTGGGAAAACAGCCTGGAGCGGTTGGTGAACGAGAAATTCGCAAATTTTTAGCCTTTACTATGCACTGCGGCTGCAAATTCTCGCACCAATGCCGGATCGTTGACCTTTTCCCAAATCGTTCCCGTGACGATAACATGGGCCCCTGCGGCAACACGCTCCGCAGCCATTTCCGGTCGCACCAGCCCCCCACCAACAATCACCTGCAACTGAGAAGCCTTGCGCACAAGCGAAATGTGTTCCGGGGGTAACGGTTGAGCCGCTCCGCTACCGGCTTCTAAATAAATCCAACGCATCCCCATCAGCTCGGCGGCTACAGCATGGACCATGGTAAGCTTTGGTTTATCTGCGGGAATCGGGCGAGTGTTGGAAATGTATTCCACGGAAGTCACTTTCCCACTATTGATCAACGCATATGCCGTAGGTAGCGCCTCAATCCCAAAGGATTTAATCAGGACACCTCCACGAACTTGCTCTTCTATCAAATATTGCGGATTCCGTCCACTCACCAAAGTGGTAAAAAGGATCGCATCAAAGCCAGGAACGACCTGCGAAGCGCCACCCGGAAAAAGAATTACAGGAACCTGGAGGCGCACCTTCAATTCCATAATCTGTGCGGGCAAATTCGCATTTCCCATAAAAGAGCCACCCACCAACAAAAGGTCAGCACCATTTTCCACAGCCATGGAGCCAGCCTTCAGCAAGGCTGTTGGATCAGAGGTATCTGGATCGAGCAACACCGCAAAAAGCGCTCCACGGGATGCTATTTTTTCATTGAGAGCGGATTCAATTTTTCCAATCATGGGGCCACAGCCTGAGTTTTGCTTGGTGTTTTGTTTGGTGTTTTCACCGAGTCGATTCCCTGGGTTTGAGAGGAACGCACAGCCTGGGCTTCCTTTTTCTGCAAATAAATCTTCAAGGAATCCAAGGACCGAACCTGGTGGCTCGGGAAAACACAACGAAACCCCATATCATCTCCCCAATAACGAGGGTCTTCGTAATCCTTCGCCGTCAAATCCAAGGACTCTAAATCGCTACGCCAGCTGCCCCCTTTGAAAACTCTGTCGCTTCCCATCCAAGCTCCCTGAGGATCCTTGGCATCGACAAAAAAATGGAACCAGGAATCGCGATCATTGGTCCATTCCGAGACATTGCCACTACAGTCGTAAAGTCCCCAGGCATTGGGTTCTCGCCCAGCGACATCCTGTGGACCAAACGCCGTATTTTTTTCACCCTTATCTTCGGAATTCGCCTCATAAATCGCCCAATCTGTAGGTGATTTCTTGATTGTAGCAGTTGTCCATGGGGTACCCTCTTTCGCCCCTGCGCGAGCAGCAAATTCCCATTGCGCCTCGGTGGGAAGAGTCCCCCCGATTTCGTGACAAAATGCATCTGCTTCGGTCCAAGTCACATTGATAACCGGTTTGTGCGGGCCAATTAATTTCCCCTTACGGCGCTGAGCGGGGTTGCTCAACATGATTCGCTGGTAGTGCTCTTGGGTCACCTCCGTCTTATCAATGGCAAAGGGAGACATTTGTACCATTTTGCCTTTGTAGAAGAAGGTCCCACCATCAATTTCCGCCACCTCCCCACGAAGAAGATTCATCCATTCCTCATGGTCATTCTTAGGCGGAACCGAGTCGGGCGCCGACGTCGCAGAGTCCAGCACAGATGCAGGAGTCGTTTCTGGGGAGAGCCCCAGCCAGGAACGAACCTCGGGATGATTCAACAAATAGCTAGGAAGTGTAAAAACGCCCTCCAATGGATAAGAAGCATTTGCCCCCACCAACAGAAGCGATTGATAACGATATTGGCGAATCAAATTGACAGCCCCCACCTGCATACGCAAAGGCTTGTTCTGATAGACCACCTCCAAATGCCACCATCCCATAGTGTCGCGCAAACTTGCCAATACAGAATCCACCATGATGAGGGAATCCTTCATGGTGCCCTGCCAACCCACATCAATTCGGCCATTTGCAGAAGACAATTTGAACTGTAGGGATGTGGTCCCAGGACTCCCTGGAGCTGATCGCATTGCATCAACGCGCACTCGCTCCGTGATCGTGAGAGATTCGAGGGAATCCTTCTTTTTCTGGGCGGTGGCTAACATTTCTTCGAGCTCCTTTCCCCCCGCAAGAGACGCGGAAAGGAAAAGCCCATAAGCCTCATCCCGGGTTTGCTGCCAATTGTCTCGATAACGTTCATATCCGAGATCTCCAACTTCCACTCCCATCGGCGCCTCTAGCAAACCAGGATAAGAGGCCTCGAAGGCCTGCCGCTGCTCTGCCGCATATTGGTCATATCGAACTTTTTCAGACTGAAGTTTATCCCACATAACCTCTAATTCGGGTAGGGTTTTCACGCCCAAAAGAGTATCCATTCCTACGGAATTCTGGATCTGAAAATGCCCTGAATCCAAAGGCATCAGAATGATAGTTTTCTGTACGGGTTGTGTAGACGACACCAGAGCCCCAGAAACCACTGGTAGAAAACCAGGCGCCTCCAATTTTACAGAATGAATCCCCGCAAGGGTCGCTACTTGTACTGGCGAGAGTCCCAAAGAATCACCATCGAGAAAAATGGAAGCCACAGGCGTGCTCGTAATTTCGAGGGAGCCCATTAGGAGAGGGCTGCTCTTTAACTCCACCCATTGGTCATTCACCACATAATAAAGGGTGTTCACTCGGGTGGAATAAATGAGGTTATGATCAAAATAAATTTCAGCTTCGTCCTGAAAGGATTTGGTATTCCGTGTCGCATAGAATTTGACATGCACAAAGGAATCTGGAGGGGCTCCCAAAGGCTTAAATGCTTTAAGCCCATTGAATGCTTGAGGCCTTGGTGCGGAATGGAACCAGCTATAGGTCTGGGCGTCATTTTTATAGCGCAGATAAATCTGTCCAGATTGCAAGGTGGTGACAGGTGAAGAAAGCAACTTTCCGCCCATATCTGGAAGGAGCGGGGATTCCTGACCTACAGAAATTTCTCCGGGAACAAAATTTGAAGGGCCGATCATGGTATTGGAAGCCCAAGAAGCCACGCATAGGCCAGTGAACAGACAAAAAACGCGGTACAACATTCCATTCATAGGGCACATCCTGGCGGAATTATACTTTTTCACTTATTCTTTTGCAAAAAAACAAAACGCCCGCGCACTGGCGGGCTCGAAATATGTAATCCAGATCACAAATGTTTTTCCAGGGCGGTCTTGAGAGTCGCTTTGGGGACGGCTCCCACAATATTACCGACTTCCACTCCTTTCTTAAAAATCTTCAAATTGGGGATGGACTGGATGCCAAAGCGCCCCGCCAAATCTGGCGAGTCTTCCACATTCACCTTGGCAATGACGACCTTGCCCGCGTATTCGGTGGAGAGTTCATCAAGAATCGGGCCAATCATGCGGCAGGGGCCGCACCACTCCGCCCAGAAATCCACCAATACGGGCATTGGTGAGCTAATGACTTTGTCGAAGTTTTCTTCGTTAACATGGATCACATTCGATGACATGGAACCGCCTTGGTTTTTAAATTCTTCTTGTGGGAAAACTAACAAAAAAAAGGTCCATTTCTCTGGCGCATCCCTGGTCTTCCATGGTGTTGATCCTGTTCCTCGCGATCCTGAGCCTAGTACCCTGGCCTATGGGACCTGCCGTGCGATTTCTTCTTGAAAAGAATGATCCTACGATTCTGCAACACTTGCATTGGAAGCACGTATTCTGGCAACCCTCTGGAGGACTTTTGTTCACCGATCTAACTCTGAAACCCTCTACAGATCTCCAAGTTCGGGCGCCTTGGCTCCGCGTCGGATTTTCCTGGTTCCATCTATTGCAGCTACAGACTCGAATCACATCGCTACATGGAGATCAGGTTTCCATTCACTGGGTTTTACCCAAAGGAAATCCAGATGCCAAAGTTTCTTACGCGATCCCAACGGAATCCCATCTAGCTGGACTGCTTCTAGCCCTGAATTCCCTACAGACGGTGCTGGCCACGGACGTCAAGGTGGAAGCAAAACACCTGGATCTTCATCTGGGGAAGGATTCCATGCAAATTTTTTCCCCACGCACCACCTTTTCGCAGCACGCCAAAAGCTGGGAAATGGAACTTCGCACTGGGAGAATCCACAGAAACCGCTGGCCTTTACCAGGACGTCTGCAACTCGGGGTTATCCTCTCAGATAGTGCACTGATCTGTAAGCGCCTGCGCGCCTACTGGGGGAACGGCTGTCTGTAGGCTACAGGAAATTTTGGGTTGCGAGGGAAACCGTCGCAGCTTGACATAGAATTTAAAGAGGTTCCGTTGCGGGATATGGCGACCATGGTGTTGCCCAAAGAGGCTCGCTGGGAAGGAGAAGCGCAGGGACAACTGCATTGGAAAGGCCGCATTGCTCACCCTCAAAGTTGGCAAGGGGAAGGGAAGGCGAAACTGGAAGAGGTTCAATTCAAACGCTGGCCTTTTCAGGTGGAAGGGACTTTTGCACGTTTTATGCCTCAGTTGAAGGAATCCCTGCAATTGGATAAGGTGGAAATTCCTTCCTTTTTGTTGGCCAAGGGGAAAGTCCACGTGGATAGTCTCACTGCCAAAGGGAAAGACATCACGGTGCAAGGCAAGGGAGTTTGGACCTTCCCCCAACGCTTGGATTTCCGGCTCAAGGGCGAAATTTCTGGGGAGTTATACAAAGATTTGCCCAAGCTGGCACGTATGGCGCTTCCACAAACAGAGGATGGTAGTGGGCGATTCTCTGCAAGTTTCGCGGGAACCTTCTCCTGGCAGGCAATCATCCCCGATTCTGAGCACTACGGCACTGTTCTGCGCAATTTGTTTCGGTGAACAGCCTACCTATGCTTTCACGCAATCTAAAGGACCGGTACCATTTTTTTAGCGACGAAATTTGGAGCGAGCTGGATCCGCCCCAAAGACATATAGGAGAATATATGTCTCCTGACGATGTGCATTCCTGGAAAAAGAGCATTACGGAATGCTATGCACAGCTCAACGTTTT
>DATIQS010000269.1:0-3611 GCA_035470605.1 Fibrobacteraceae bacterium | reverse complement strand
GCCTGCTCCGCTCGGCTCCCGCGATTGGCCCGTCGTTCCTATGCGCTGGATAAAAATCGACTTGAAGCCCCAGGATGGGGGAGAGAAGAAGTTCACCAGATTCCGCACGGGGTACCAAATTTACCCACACGATAGTCGGAAACGCCTGAATTTTTAAAGGGCCCCCAATCACATCAGAGGAACAAGCCGCCGTTCCAGAAGCTTTTCTCCAGAAAGAAGGCGCAGTACCAAGACCCCGTTTCCAGGGACACTGGATAAGGACCAATCCGCGCTGTTTCCTGAAAAAGATAGGGATTGCAACTCGCGGCCTTCTACGTCCAAAATCTGCAATGTTTTCGTCCCCGGTGCCGTGGAAGCAACAAACAAATGACGCTCCACTAGTTGAATCTGGGAACGGTAGGCCCCTTGGGTGAAAGCAACGGAGGAGGATATGATCGCAATCGATCCGGTGAGACTAGAGTCATTAAGCCCATCCGCTGAAGCGGTTACCGTATAATGATATGTCCCTGTAGAGCCCGAAGTCACGCCACTGATGGTCAAACGCAACGTCCCGCTGGAAGTGGCTGTATCTGTGGACAAGCCCGTATTTTCGAGACCAGTTACCGTAATAGTGGTCCCATTGGTGGTCTTAAAAATGATGCTCGCAATGGAATCTCCTAGATCGACAGTCTGCACAGTATCATTGGAATTTTTGGAAAGCGTCAAGGAAACAGTCCCCACCGACCCACTGGAGGAACTCACGACGGAACTAGAAGACGCACGACTGCTGGAGGACTGCGCGGAGCTGCTAAACACACAGTCCGTCACAGAAACGGAGTTATCCGTTGTAAAGCAGACATTCCCAGAGGATTCCGTGATGTTGTAGAGATCGATTTCCAGATCATAATCGTTCCAATCAATGAAATTGGAGAAGGTTGTAATCTTGCTGGTTCCAGGATAAGGATACGCCGTCGAATCCGAGGAGTCTGCCTCCTCAATGTCCACGTACTGATGAGACGGGATGTTGGTCAGGGCATTACTCCACCAAACGAGTTCACTATAGTCGATATGCCAAATCAGCATTCCATGGCCTGGCACATAGGCATCCCATCCAGACTGCTGGCGATTTTCCAACAAAAACCATTCATCGTCATCACTCGTAGAGACCGTGAAAGCAAAATTGCTATCAATCGGAGGTAACGCACTGACTTCCGTCGAGGCGGAAAGATCTGCGGGAGTCAACCATCCCAAAGACTGACGTTCAAAGGCAGAATAATTCGGAACCACAGTGCCATACACGATATTATCCGAAGACCAGCCATTATAGCACCCCATATCCATGACATCCCAAAACCCAGGTGTTGTGCTCACACCGTTCGAGGAATCGGTTTGATAAAGATCCATCAACCCCAAAACATGCCCGAATTCATGAGTGAAAGACCCGATACCATCCATTTTTTTCGTCTTTGATGTGCTCAGATCACTCAATTCGGTGGTGAACAAATAGGTCCCAACCTTGACTCCGTCCTTGGTCAGCTTCCCCCCAAGGGTCCATTCATATATTCCATGCCCACCATTATCTGCCGTTTGCCCAGCTGTAACCAGGGCTAATGCATCCAAAGTATCATCCCCATCGTTGTCATATTCACTAAAATCCACCTCATCACCCAATGAATCCATGGCTTGACTTATGATATTCGTATCTGTCAAGCTGGACAGTGTCCCAGAGATCGTAACCGGGCCATAAATATCGTACGTAGGAACGAACTGACCGCTCGATTGGTCGATAAAATAATCCCGCACGCTACCGATATGACCATTCGTGGAATACCCTTCCTCATTCAACTGCGCCCACCAAGATGCCGAATCCGAAGAAAACGTTGCCTCGTTGGTGTTGATGAGGATGACGGGAATCCTTTTTTCCCCTGAGGTAAGTCCAGAAATCGATGGTTTGCGGCGCACAGATGACACCGAAGACGACGCCGACGAACTTCCGCGGTCAAAGGACTTCAATGGCGTTTTCGCCAGATAATCCGACACGACACCACCTCGATCGAGGGTTGCAAGAAAGGCGGTTTCCGACGCAGAGCGATCATCCACATTCTTCGCCTTGTACGCAGAGAGGCTTCCATCATTGTTCGCATAGTAAAGAACCCCTGTAGAGTCCGGCAATAGCAGGTATCCATCCGTAGATTGCACATAAATGCGGCGCTCATCCCCCTTCAGCTGGACCGTAATCATGGAACCATCGGTTTGAGTCCGGATCACGGGGAAAGGGGGCATGGGTTTTGCCAAAACGACAATAGAGCACGCAAGGATGACATAAAAAATTTTGTTTTTCTTCATGTTCTCCAATATATCGTGTCTACTAGTAGAAAGGCAAGAAATGTCTTCCCCTATACAACTCTGAAACGTCCCCAAATTTTAGGCCACTGCCCCCTACGCCAACAGAATCAAACCCAAAGAAACATTCACCAGCACCGGCGGTTTTCCACAGACGGGCATAGCCCTAGAATGCTAGCCACGCGTCACGTTGCGTAAATAGGCCTGACATTTGCGTTCCCGGTTCAAAAAATTGCCAAAACGGAGAAATCAGGTGGGGGAATCTAGAACCACCCTCCAAAGGACATTCTTCTGTCCAGTCGTGCTGTGGTCGATCCTGTCAAAAAAGAAAGTGTCGTGCGGCATGACTTTCGCTGCGCGGACGGCGTGGGAACGCAAATCGCAAAATGCAAAGTGGTTCATAGATGGCGCACTCAGCATGACGCCCATATTCAACATACCATTTTGCAAAAAGCATACCGTTCGGCGACTCTGCTCTTTGCATTTTGCACTCTGCACTTGGCGGCACTGGTTTCGCATCACATGCGTCGCTCCTCAAAAGAAAAGGGCCCTTGCGGGCCCGAGTTATGTTTTTCCTTGCGAGAGTATTTTGTTTTATCCGGTTTGAGTTGGGTTCGTCTAGCGCCAAATCCCCCCAGAACCTCGATCCGTGTCTTGCGACCGATGCGCTGTGCCTGAGAAATTTGCCGCCGTCTGTTACTCATTGTTGCTCACTCTGCACTTTGCACTTATTTCACCATCAGCAGGCTCTCGTCCCACTTCTCGTGCTTGTCGTAGCCCAGGAGGTTCGCGGTGATGGCCGCGATGTTGGAGAGGCCGGCCTTTTCGGTCTGCTTGAGGCTCAGCGCGCCCTTGGTGACGTTGTCGTAGAGGATCAGCGGAACCGGGTTGAGGGTGTGCGCAGTCTTGGCCTTGAAGGAGCCATCCTTGTTGACCTTGGGTTGGCCGGTCTTCTTGTCGAGCTCGTACATCTCGTCGGCGTTGCCATGGTCTGCGGTGATCAGCGCCACACCGCCCAAGGCATCCACCACGGGGAGCACCCGGGCCAGCGCGAGGTCCACGGCTTCGATGGCCATGGTCGCGGCGCGGAAACTGCCGGTGTGGCCCACCATGTCGCCGTTGGGGAAGTTGATGCGCAGGGTCTTGTATTGGTTGCTCTTGAGCGCGTCGATGAGCGCGTCGGCGACCTCGGCGGATTTCATCCAGGGGCGCTGTTCAAAAGGAACCACGTCGCTGGGGACTTCGAGATAAGTCTCGCCATCGAATTTGTTGGAGCGGTTGCCGTTCCA
>DATIQS010000268.1:0-1920 GCA_035470605.1 Fibrobacteraceae bacterium | reverse complement strand
TCCTTTTCTAGCCCTTTCTGCCCAATACGGTCGCCAAACGAATAACCGGCATCCACATAGCGAGGCTCTTCCAACTGTTTTTCAGAAATTTCCCCCGTGTAACCGAATACATGGGAAGCCATGGTGCCATAGGGGTAATCTCGCCGGGACTCGACCAGCGTCACAATACCTGGAAAATCATCCAAACGCTCTTCAATAAAAGCCACCTGGGATTCTGAAGCGTCTTCAATAATACGTAGAGGCCGAAACTTCTGCCAACGCCCGCGCTGAAAGATCCAGGCCAATGTCGCAGAATCCACCATCCGCTCCCCACTCGTATCCCGAATTCGCAGTAAGCGCTGAAAAACGCTATCTGGAGTCTTCAACTGATAGGGCATTAAAGCAATCTGGTAGGAGGGGCGATTTCGAACCAGCAATAACCCATTCCGATCGTAGATATACCCGCGCTCCGCCTTAATTACAATCCGCCGGATTCGATTGCTTTCGGAAAGATTCAGATTCTCGTCATAATGAACGATCTGCAACCAAAACAAACGTCCAATCAATAAGAGAAAAGCCAAGACCGAAGCAACGAGCAACACCAAAACTTTCAGGTTGCGTTCCTGCTGGTCTTCCAAATCCGAATATTTAAGAGACATGCCGTGGTGCGCGAGGATAGAGGAAATGGAACGCCAAGGTTCCCAGTACAAGCGTATAAAGACCTTCAGGCAAGGAACGCGTCAAAAACATCTTCGTGACCAAGTCCCGACTCATCCCAGTCACCATCCCATAAATGGCATCATTAAGGAAAAACGCGACGCCAAGAACAGCCACCTTGGTCACCAAGCCCAAATTGATGAACTTTTCCTCAAACTGCCCCACAGCATAGCCAACGACAGTCTTCGTCAACGCCGCGGCCCCCAACCAATGCAAATCTGAATAGACATCCTCAGTAAAACCGGCAACAAACCCCCAAAAGACCCCAGCCAAAGCACCATAGCGCAACGAAATAAAGACTACGAAGAAAAGAACAAAATCCGGTGACACATCGAAAACCCGAATCATAGGGGCAAGAACCGTTTGAGCCACAAAAGCCACCACATAAAAAAGCAAATAGCCCAAAATACGGATCATTCAACAAACCCCCGAACTACCCAATCCACTTCTTTTTTAAGAACAAAAACCTCTTCCACTTCAGCTGGATTTTGGAAAGGCAAAACCTCGGCTTTTTGCATCACATCAATCTCCCCCGGCAACAATTTACGGATCATCCCTACCCGCATTCCTTTAGGGAAAACGCCCCCCAATCCAGAGGTTACCAAGGTATCTCCAATCTGCAAAGAAGCGTGGGCAGGGAATTCAACATACAACATTCTAGAATCAGGAGACTCTAGAATGCCAGTAATGCGGGTTCGATCCGCTAACACGGACACCTTGCTCAAAGGATCTGTCATCAGTTGGACCAGCGCATGCCCCTGAAAAACCTTGGAAACCTTGCCCACAAGGCCTCGCGAGGTAAATACAGGCATTCCCCGCTGAATATCTTCGTCCTGAGGTCCTAAACTAATAAGTAAACTCGTTTGCAACCGCCCGGGATTTCGAGCCACGACCTCAGCCAAGAGAAGAGAATCCCCAAATTCCATTCCACGGTTCTGGAGATTCTGCAAACGCAATTCTCTTAAAAAATTTTGACGCAAAAGATCATTTTCAATCCGTAAACGCCCGTTGATTTCTCGAAGGACCTTGTTATCGTATTCCAGATGTTTCCAGTGCGTCACCTTGTTGACGACAAGTTGTGCCGGATAAAGGACCGTACTCACGGCGACCTGCACAATCGCCGCCTTGTTTTGCAAAGACGTATGCAAAAGCGCATAGGACAGGGTCAAAAACAAAAGAAAAGCAAAAAGGCCCCTCCCAAACGAGAAGAGGCTCGAAAAGAAA
>DATIQS010000267.1:0-2950 GCA_035470605.1 Fibrobacteraceae bacterium | reverse complement strand
AGATTTATGTCCACGATGACCATGTGATTGTTCGGAATTTGCTTCAATGGAGCCGCACCCTTGCGAGTACGGAGATGATTCTGACTCGTGCGGTGTCGGACATATACAAAAATGCTTCAATGGAGCCGCACCCTTGCGAGTACGGAGATGAACTTGGAACCTGTTAAGGAGCTGGAAAAAAAATGGGCTTCAATGGAGCCGCACCCTTGCGAGTACGGAGATATTCCTGGGAACTTCTGCCAGATTGTGCCGCTCATTTGCTTCAATGGAGCCGCACCCTTGCGAGTACGGAGATAGTACCCTCCAAAATACTTGATTTCTCAAGGCGTGGAAAGACATAAAACGAATTATACACAAATGGGCAGCACCCCAATAAGATTTTACTCCATTGGATGCTGCAGAATAGTGCTGTATTGTCAATCAACGCGAGCGGTGCGCGGCTTTTTCGGAGCACCAGACCGCTCGAAAGTGCAAAATCACGCAATTTTGGCCCTCGGCTGGAAAACTAAGGGGCGGCCAATGGCATAAAAGGCATCCTCATCCACCTGCTGAGTAGCCTGCCCCAGATCCACGATCAGCACCTGATCGTCTTTCTCGTTCATGATCGACTTGACCGAACTTTCCATGCGGATGCGCTCTACGTCATTGAGGTCGCATAGGAATACGGAAAACTGCAAGTGGTCGCCATAATCCTTCATGGCTTTAAAGACCTTTTTCAGCCGCTTGTCATCGGCGATGTCATAGGTCACCAGATAACGGCGTCTCATCGTGTCACCATCCCGGGATAGTTGGGGATTTCTCCGCGCAAGTGACGCGCTAACAACTGCGCCTGAATCGCGAGGATACGACGCCAGGAACATTTGTAATCAAAGACAGGATGCGTGGCCAGGTGATCCATACGCGCCTCAAAGGCCTTGAGGAACCCCTTGCGCCCACCAGCATTGAGCATGCAGGAATTTTGTGTGCGTTCAAAATCGGAAGGTGCCAGAATCCCGGTGTTGATGGCTGTAATCGCAGCGGAATCCACGATCAGGGAGCGGAACTCCTCCATCAGATCCAGAGCCAGCGCAGGCCTACCGTGGCGAGGCTGGTGATAGAAACCCCAGTGCGGATCCAGTCCCACAGCGGCCAACGCCACAGCACATTCCTTGGCAAGGATGGCATAGCCGAAGCTGAGCACTGCATTCACCGGATCCTTGGGTGGACGGCGATTGCGGCAAAATTCATCAAAATCCCAATTTCCTTCCACACGCGGTTTCAGCATGGAAGGAAAATTCTGGAAATAATTGCGGGCGATGAGACCTTCGATCCCGAGTAGTTCATCTAATGACTTGGCTGTATCCACCTGTTTGATCAAGCTGGCCATGGCCGTGAGGTCGGTTTCAGAAACATTCTTTCCATTTCGCCGCAACAAAGTCCTTTGGTTGGAGCCTTTGGCGGTTACGATGGCTTTTGCCAGCTGCAGACAAAATTCGGGATCGGTGGCTTTGGCAAACTGCGCAGCCCGGTCATAGGCATTGCGCAGACCAAATCCCTGGCTGATGCCGTAAAACCAGTGCCCCATGGAAAGGTGTACCACGGGGATACCATGCTCCGCCAGCATATGGAACACCGCAGGCGACACGGAAATATTTCCACACAACACAAGCTGACTGACGTCGATCAGGCGGGCAGAAAGGATCTCCTTGCCCTCTTTGGTCACCCGCAGACCTTCGCCTTTTTTGCCGACATAAGCTCCCTGTTCCTGTACATACAAAGGCACGGCGTCGTCGCGGGCCGGATACATGCGGCGAACTTCCACTTCGCTTTCCGCGGGCATTTTCCCTTCACGGATGTTCTTCAGGAACTCCGTTTCATCGGGCAGGCAAATCCCATTGAGGGAACAACCCGGGCACTTGGGGGAATGATCCAGGGGCTCCGGGGTCATCCGGGTGCGCAACAAGTCTCGCGCCTCGCCGATCATGGCAATAGTTCGGGATTCGAGGTCTACAGTCAATGGAACTTCGACTCGCGTGCGGCTTTTGGAAAACCAGAGATAAGCTTTCTCCACCCGGTAGCCCGCCTCGCGTAGCAACAGCGTTTGCACCATGAGCTGTATGCGTTCGGGCTCCCAGCTCCGTTCTGGGTTGTCCGGCGCCGCACTGCGTTTGTATTCCACCGGAGTCGCGACATTTCCTTCGATTTCCAGAACGTCTGTTTTCCCCGTCAGCCCCAGTGTCGCGGAGGAGAGGGGGACGGAACGCGCCACTTTGGGCTCTTCATCGCCTTCCACAGCATCGGGCAATGGCTCATCTTCCTCATCTACCCGGCGGTGCACCGCGCGGCCATCCTCGGTGTAGACGTTGTCACCCCAGCGGCCTTCGACGTGCATCAGATAAAACAACCTGGGGCAATAGGCGTATTCCACCAGCATGCGAATGGGGAGAAATTCGAGAGATTCACGTTCCATCATCAGCCTCCCAGTGTCCGCCTTTTGCTGGCCCCACCCGTCGTAGATGCCCCTCAGCCTTCAGCCTGGCAATATGTTTTTCCACGGGTCGGATTCCTATTCCCAAGGCCTTCGCCAGTTCAGGAATGGTGATCTGCGGATTCTGTGCAATCAAAGCGAGAATTTTCCCCGTACTTTTTCCCCGTACTTTTTCCCCGTACTTTTTCCCCATACCTTCCAATAGCTCCAGGTTCTGCCGGCGAAGCGTAATGGCAAAGAAGTCTTCACTATGAATCTCAGGCGCGGGAAGCTTCGCTGCGGCCAACGCTTCACGCATTCGCTGGATTCCTGTGCCGGCTCGTTCCACGAGTCCCAGTCGTTGGAATACATCGCACACAAGTTCATTGCGCCTAAGAGAAACCCTTCCGAAATCCTTTTGCGGTAAACCATCTGGAAGCCCCCCTGGATTGATGATTTCCATCCGGTCATCAAAAATCCGTACCGCGAGGCTGGTCCCTTGTA
>DATIQS010000266.1:0-2655 GCA_035470605.1 Fibrobacteraceae bacterium | reverse complement strand
CATTTTGTTGCCCCATTCTGCGTTGGCAGTAAAGATTCCCCGGCGCAATTCGCTGGAGTCAATCACGTCGTCATGGACCAAGCTGGCCAAATGAAGCATTTCCAAACTCGCGGCAACCCGAGCTTGCCGAGTCTGTTCTTCTTGATGGGTTCGCCCCGTGGTTTGAGCCAGGATAAAAAGCATTGTGGCCCGGATACGCTTGCCTTTCCTGGCGAGAATATGTTCCAATCGGGGCTTTAGTTGACCTGGAGCGACGCTGGCAATTTCATGGATGAATTCTTGGCATAAATTGAGGCCCGGCCGTACTGAATCTCGGGCTTTGCCAATGGCGTGTGGAAACAAATCTGGGGGTTGCGAATTCAAGGTCACGCAAAGATAGTCATTTGCCTATACAGAAATCTTGGAAGATTAGGTTCAGAATGGCGTCTGTAGTGATTTGCCCCGTGATATCGGAAAGATGGCGACGAACCCCCTGAAGTTCGAAGGCAAGCTCTTCTGCGGCGGCGTGTCCTGTTGCCAAAAGAGCCAATGCGTGTTCCAAATTGTCCTGAGCTCGGATTAGACAATCTAGCTGACGTTCACTAGACATCCAGAATTCTTCAGGAACTTGTGCCTGTGCAAAAAAGTGCTCCTGAAGGCGATTCAAAAATTCGGGGATCCCGACGCCGGAAAGGGATGAAATTCGAGGGATGTTCTCATCACCGTCCTGAGAAAGATCCGCTTTGGTATAAAGAACCCAATGCCCTTTGGCTTTGGCCTGTTCTATCGAGTTACGGGCTACGGATGAGCGACTCAGTCCGCATTCAACTAGCAAAACAGCCAAGTCGGCGCTCTCCACGAAATCCTGCGCCTTGTGTTGCGCGGCCAGGTCGAGTTGACTTTTGGAGAATTCATCCAATCCCGCGGTGTCCAGGAGACGCAATTCCCCGCGTTCTAGGAGTAATCTGACCTCTACCGCATCGCGCGTTGTGCCTGCCACAGGGGAAACAAGAAGGCGGTCCTGTCCCAACAGAGCATTCACAAGGCTTGATTTGCCTGCATTGGGGGCTCCGTAAAAAACGACACTCGAAATTTCCCGTTCTCGAGTCGCAGAGCGGAAGCCTTGACGGAGTTCCAGTATTTGTTTGTTGATTTTTTTGAGGCGATCCGGCCAATGAGCCATGTCCGCATCCACCTCTTCTTCGGCGAAGTCCACCTCTAATTCCAGTAAAGCGGAAATCTCTTTGACTTCATCGACCAATGTTCGAATTTGTTTGGACAATCGCCCTGCCATGAGGTGCTGCGCATTCCGCAACCCCGTATCTGCCGTGGCATGCAGGAGCTGCCCAATTGCTTCGGCTTGGACGAGATCCATTTTCCCCGCTTCAAGCGCTCGCCGGGTAAACTCCCCAGGTTCTGCCAGCCGTACGTAAGGCTGGGCCCGAATCACATCCACCAGTCGTCGAACCAGTAATGGATTCCCATGAGAGAATAATTCCAAGACATCTTCCCCCGTATAGGAGGATGGCCCAGGAAAGAAACAGAACAGCAGGTCATCTAGTAGAACCCCATCATGGGGGTCTATCGCCCGAGCTCGAGTCATTTGCCTTGGATGGAGGCTGGAATGCCTCAGGATAAATTTTGCGATATTTTTGGACTGTGGGCCAGAAATACGAATAACCGCTAAAGCGGAAACCCCGCTTGGCGTAGCAGGAGCGACAATGGTGTCGGAGAAAGACTGATTAGACACGGGCAAAACATAGCATTCCGGTCAAAGAACGCGAATTGTCATAGTTTTTTGAGGGACAAACTCTTTTGTTTTGGGAATTTATTCGCCCATAGCCTAAAAAACCAATATATTGCCAAACATCTAAGTTGAGTTTGTATCAGAGTTAAATGGATCCCATGCGTCGCCAGGAAGAATCAGTGAATGCCTCATTAAAGGAGAAACCGTTCCAGAAGGTTCTGCGTATTGAAGCCTTGTTGCGGTCTGGGAAAAGCCATACGATTGAGGAATTGGCAAAACACCTGGGCATTGATAATCGGTCTGTATTCCGTTATTTGCGACGTTTGGAAATTACGGGTTGCCAAATTCTGGCAAAACCACGCAATGGAAGGACCAAAGAGTACTGGATCGCCGCTCTCCATACACACACCGATTTACTCTCCAAGCTAAAACGCATGGACGAGGCTATGACCGGTGGTGGAATTCGAAAATACCATCGCCTCTTACAGCAAACGATCGCACATCTGTCCTCACCGACAATTGTTTCTGGTGGCCGGTCGTTTTCTCCATCAGGCAGGATGGCGGCGATAGAGCTGGAAATCGAGCCTTGTTTTCATCTGGATCATGGACCCTTGGCTGAATATTTACCCACAGGAAGCCTGCGGGAAATGTTGATGGACAAGCTGCTCATGGCAATGAGGGCCCATAAGGTTATCAAACTGTCATACAATCGTGTGGAAAGAAGCGGCGCCAAGCTGGTACACATGGAGATGGAGCCCTACTTTTTGTCTTTGCGTGTTGGGAAACTTTATCTGATCGGGGTTCCTAGGAGTGCTTCTTCCTCTCCGCCAGTTTCGGTTGTGTTTCAGCGGATCCGTATGGTAACGGAAACTGGAGAGGAATTCGCCCCCAATCCACGAGTGCAGATGGATGACTTCTACAAATATTGC
>DATIQS010000265.1:0-10409 GCA_035470605.1 Fibrobacteraceae bacterium | reverse complement strand
TGGAATGGGTCTAACGAAATTTTTTAGAGGGTCCTTTAGGTTAATTTTGCGCTTTTGTTCGCCAGCGATCCACCCAGCGATAAGCCCGGATGCGTAAATAAACAATCAAGGAAAGAATTCCTCCCGTTAAATCCGCCGCCCAATCCCCCAAGGATACGTCGCGACCTGGCACAAAGGATTGGTGAAATTCATCGCTGAGACCAAATATCCCCACGATCAGCAGCACGATTAGGGCATGGCGCAAAGGCTGCCCACGCCAGCGACGTTCACGAATCCAGGCGCAGAAGAGGAGTCCCAGCACCAGATAGGCAGCACCGTGAATCACCTTGTCCATGGGAGGGCGAATGATCCCTCCAGATCCTCCAGGCAGGCTAGAAAGAGCAAACAGCAGGCCCATCATCAATAGGGCGGGAATGTGGATGGACCTTAAAAATTTCTGTGCAATGTCGGCGAATTTCATTCTAGCTCCATACCTAGGGTTCCTTGGCCATCGCTCCAGAAGCGGACCTTGCGACCATCCTGACATTTTTTGTGAAAGAGTTCGATGCGGCCAGGAGCAGCACCCGATTCCAAGATGGCTTGAATTTCTTGGCTGGAAATGAGGCTTTCATCCGCCCATTCCATCCAATTCCATGTCTGCCAATTGAAAAGTCCTGGGGTGGTTTCTATAAAGGAACGCACGGCAAGTGAAAATTCGTGTCGGAAGTAGTCCCGATAGGTTTGCAGTACCTCACGTTGACTCTGCTGGGTCAGCAAGGAAAAATGCTCTGTGAGCGGAAAGGGCTCCGCGTCGGGGATGTGCAAGGTCATCCGAATGCGCTGCTGGGAAACGTCGGCATGCAGACGTGGGTCTTCCTGATGTACGTAATGGCAGGTTTCTTTGGGATTGAGGGCACATAAGCCGGAATTTGTTAAAGAAAAATCCGCGAAGAAACCCTGACCGCCGTCGTAGCGGCACTGGAGTGGAATGCGGGGATCTGGCCCTAGTTGCGGTAGGGCGCGAATTTCCAAGGAAACGCTGGATTTGCTGCGTAAGATTGCGATCAGTGGTCGAACTCCAGGGGCGCGCCGGAACCAGGATTGAGAAGCTCCTTGGATGAGGGGCTTCAGGCCAGGATTCAGAGCCCCGGTCGGATCGATTTCCATCCAGCCAGATTCGCCACCGGACCAGTCGAGAACCGCCCAGAGATCGTCGCTGGAAAAGGCTTGCGCAGATTGGAAGCGCATTATGGATACACGTCGCTGTTGCCATTCGACCTTGCCTGGTTGGAGGGGGGCGCTACGGATTTCTCCAGCGGCGGTGACACTATCCTCGTCGAAAGGGGTGGACCAGGATTCCAGGGCAGAGAGCAGCAGAATGGGGAGGAGTGCTGGTTTCATTTGGTTTCCAATGCCTTGCGCACGGCGTTTTCTATTTCACCGGATGGGGGGAGGCCCGTCCATTGGCGTAGCACTACTTGGCTTTGATCCAGAAGAATGAGGGTCGGAATCCCCTGGACGCCCCAGCGCGAACTCTGCAATCCGCCAGGATCATGCAATAGGGGCCAAGGTTCTTTTTCTTGCTCCTGAAAGGCTTGCAGAAGCCGTAATTCGTCGCTACTGACACCAATGATTTCAAGTCCTTGGGCGTGGTAGCGAGAATAGATACTGCGCAGCGTTGGGATTGCTGCGCGGCAGGGGCCACACCACGTGGCCCAGAAATCCAGCAAGATGACTTTGGGTTTCGCTTGGGCCGTCTGGGCATTTGCGTAGAATTTTTTCCCGAGGGGGTAGGCCTTGGAGCCCACATGAGAACCCATAAAATTGCGGATGTCGTCAGGACGGGCGGTTAATTGGAGCTGAACTTTGCGTTCCTGTCCTTTGCGTAGTAGGGCGAGATCCATTTTTTGACCGACGGAGGCGTGTTTCATCAAGCCTTGCAACCAACCCAGGCTTTGGATGGCCTGCCCATTGATCTGGATGACACGGTCCCCTTTTTCCAGCTTGGCTTTCGCCGCTCCAGATTCGGCATAGACTCCGGCGACCTCCAGGGTGCAGGGCTGTCCAGCAGAACCTCCTGTGGTATGAAAATTGAATCCCAGCCAAGGTGTCGCGGCAGCCCATGCTTGGACGCAAATCCCCAAAAGAATACAGGACCAGAAGGTTTTTACCATAGGATGCCTCCGATGTGCAGGGACAAAATAATATTGCCGGATTGGGTAGGCATGTCGTCGTTTCCAGAAACATCGCGGGACAGGACCTCTCCTAGCACATAGGCGAAATCCAGAGAGAGGCGTAGTCCCAGTGGCGCCTTTGGCCAGGGCTGGATATCCCGCCCATAGGCTAGGGATATATAGGGTGCTGAGCGGAATTGGCGATCGTTTTCGCTCCCCCAGGGAACTTTCATCCAGAGCTTTCCTCCCTGGAATTGTAGCCAGTCCTCATAGCCGTAGCGCGAGAGTTTCCCGGTGGGAAACCATCGCAATCCTGCCGCCGCGTCAAAGCCTAGATTGCCGATTTGTGTGGACATGCCGACGGGGATTGCCCAATGCCGGTGAATACGCCGCAAACCATCTAACAGGACCCAGTGATCCAGTCCTCCGGTGGACCAACGCCCCGCATAGGAAAGCGATCCTTCCCAGAGAGAAGATGGCTCCTGCCCACCCCAGAGGGTGGCTGTGCTTAAGACAAAGGCCATCAACAAGGGCTGCAGTGGATGGGGCATAAAAATCAGGCCGGAAATTGAGAAAGAGAGGTCACGCCTTGTTGATGCATCCCGGTCAGGAGCTCCTGGCGCATTTGGTGAATGGCAAACCAGCGATAGGCGACGACGCTGTAGCACTGTACCGCGTCGGCCCCTAAGCGCAGTAAATCCCATGCTTTGAGACCGTGGTCGATGCCGCCGCAGGCCATGAGAGAAAAATCTGGATATCGTTCGTGGATGTATTCAATTGCGCGGAAGGTGTTGCGGTAAAGAATGCGTCCAGAAAGCCCCCCTTTGCCACCGCTTGCCGTGAGCACCGAAAGTTTGTTCAGGGGTGTTTTCATGTCCAGGTAGCGCGCCCGATCGGAGGGGAAGGTGTTAAACAACACAAGCCCGTTCACCTCCAGGTCTTTGAGCAATTCCAGCACGGATAGAATTTGATTGCCCGTCAGATCTGGGGAAAGTTTGGCGTAAAGCGCTTTACGCACTGGCTGATGTTTCCGAATTTGCATAATCTGCCCAAAGAGGCGTTCTAGGAAATGCGTGTCTAGGTCGAGGCGTTGTTCTCCTGTGTTGGGGCAGGATACGTTGATTTCGAGATAGTCGGCGATTTTATAGGCTTTGCGGAAGGTCTCTACCACGTCTTCCAGTTTTTCCTCTTCGTCTTCCAAGCCCGGTGTTTCTGCCACGGAAATGCCTACCGAAAGGGCGTTGCGGTGGCTTTTGGAAATCTGAGCATCGACTCTTTTGGCAATCACGTCGATCCCCGGGTTGTTCAATCCCATGCTGTTGTGAATTGCTCTGTCCGCTTCAATCATGCCTAAACGAGGTCTGTGCGTATTCCCTATACGAGCCTTATGGGTTGCCGTTCCCACGGTGACACCCCCGAATCCGATGTTGGCTAGCTCGGGAATCCATTCGCCTGTCTTGTTGGAGCCGGCGGCGAGGATGAAGGGGTTTCCCAGGTGGATGGGATTGCTACGGTCGCGGAAGCGAATCACCTTTTCCAGAGCCGGATCGGGTTGCGCATGGTAGCCCAGCCAGGGGGCAACACGCGAAAGGGGGGTGAGGGAGTGATGTCGCATTTCGGGGCTGCGGACAAAGGCACGAATCAAAGCCAGTAGCCGATCCCCTTTGGACAAGGGATAATCATAGTCGTTGAATGGAATGGATTCCCTCGAAATCATGGAATAAAAGTAGAAAAACCCGCATTTGCAGCCTTGTCTCTTGCAAGAAGTATTGCAAGAATTTGTTTCCAGTGGCACGTCACACGGGCGAACACGGAATAGGTTTGAGGCATCACGGAATTTTTCATGCAGAGTATCTACCATTATTTGGATTATCGCGAATATCTGCGGGATTTTTTTGAGTGGCGCAAGAAAGAGCAACCCTGGTTTTCCTTTAAGGTGTTTGGCGATGGAGTTTCTCTGGACCAGAGTCAGGTCTTCCGAATTTTACAGGGAAAGTTACAGATCTCCGTCAAAGCCTTGCCGCGTTTTGTCTCTTATTTGGGCCTGGATGAACGGCAGGGACGCTATTTCGCGCAAATGGTTGCTTTCGCGCGCGCCCGCAAGGAGCCGGAGGCTCGGGCCCTTTTTTCCTCGCTTTTGGAAATGCGTGGCTCCCGATGCCGTACCTTGGTTCCAGAGCAGTATGAACTTTATCGAGAATGGTATTTCCCAGTGGTGCGAACTTTGTTGGGGATCCTGCGAATCACCAACAACTATGAGGTGTTGGCGCGGAATATCGCCCCCCCGATTACAGTGGTTCAGGCGCGCCGCGCGGTAGAGTTTCTGCGACGTCTAGGGTTAATTCAACGCGACTCTCGGGGAGTGTGGTGTCTTACGGGAGAGGCGTTGGGCACGGGGTCGGAATATCATTCCCTGATGGTGCGTCAGTATCAGGCGCATTCCTTCCATCTGGCCGAGGAAAGCCTAGAACGCCATGACCCTTACGTACGGGATGTGAATGTCATCAACATGGCCTTGGATGAAGCCGCCTTCCACGACTGTCTAGGAATTCTGCGGAATGCCCGTCATCAGATCCGGCAACGGCTGGAGCGGGTGAATCATCCAGATCGCGTTTATCGTTTGGCCCAGGCTTTTTTCCCGGTGTCTAGTATTCTGAAGGAGACGAAATGAGGCTGTTTCACGTAGGATGCTGCGCATTTTTGGCTGGATTGTCCGCCTGTGGCGATTCTAGCCAAGCGAAGGGCGGCATCTGGGACGAAACGGAGAATGGGGTCGCGGTCTGTGTGCACGACGACGCAGGAATGGCCCTTTCTGGAGCCCGTGTGCGCCTAATTCCCCTGGAATCTTGGTCTAGTGAGGTGGCCTCCCATGTCGCTCTTAGCTATGATAGTGCGTTGACGGATGGAGAGGGAGAGGTCTTGCTGCATACGACCTCCTGGCCTGCTGTGTTGACTGTTTCCTCTAGTCTGGGAATCTCTGCCGAGGTCCTCTATGCGGCGGATAGCCTGCACTCTGTGGTGCCTGCGGCTGCCGCTGTTTTGCGGGGGACATTCCGTGCGGATTCTGGGGTATCGGTCTCCACTGTCCATGTCGCGGGAACTACCTGGAAGGCCTCCGTGGATTCCTCGGGGAATTTTTCCTTCGCTGAGGCGCCTGCTGGAGAGCAAACGCTGATTGCAGAGACTGCCAAGTCCGTGGAGGTCGTTGGAAACGCACAAATTTCTGCGGGAGATACAATTTCCCTGGGGGTGTTCGCTGCACCGGTGGAAGACGAGGTCCTTCTGGATGACTTTTCAGATGAGATTGCCGCGAATCGTTATTTCTCGTTGACGGGGACTGGATGGTGGTATATCTATGCGGATAGTCTCTGTTCGGTCAGCCCGTCCGGGGCTGCCGATCTTGCGGATTCAGGATACCTTAGCGCCACATTCTCTATCGACAGCTCGTCTGCTGTGCCATTTGCCATGGTGGGGGTGGATTTGGAGGCTAGTATTTACGGAGGTGATCTTACCCGGGCGAGGCACGACCTGTCTTCCTTGGACAGTCTAACTTTCTTGGCGCGAGGCTCAGGAACGATGACGGTTCAGATTTATTCTGCGCCAGATGATTCCAGTAAGGTCTATTTATACACACAAATTACGTTGACGGATTCTTGGGTAACATACTCCTTACAGCCATCCCTGTTTATCAATGACGCAGGACTTTCCTGGGATTCTCTATCCCCCTATGTGTCTGGAATCGGATTTGCAACTCAGGCTGATGCACAACTGGATTTGGATGACATTATTCTACATGGTTTGGATGTCGCAACACTGTATCCGGCTTTGGCGATCAACGAAGAATAGAGGAGAAAATTCTTATGAAACGAATGAATCCATTAACTGGAGTTTTTCTTGGAGCTTTGTGTGTCGCATCCGTGGCGGAAGTGACCTTACAAGTCGATCCCTCCTTGGGTCAGAAAGGCATTTCCACCGGGATTTATGGTAAAAATCACGGGATTTCCGATGACTCTACCGATCCCACGGATGCGGACAGTATCGCCCTTTACCAGGCTGCAGGGGTGACTATTTTTCGGTGTACCGGAGGCAATAACCAGACCAAATACAACTGGCGCAAAAAAATTACCTCCCATCCCGATTGGTTCAATAACGTTTATGCCCATGATTGGGACTACATCGCGGAACAGATTCAGGATGATTTGCCTGGAGTACAGGGCCTCTTTAGCCTACAGCTGATCGGTTGGGCCGCTTCTTCTACGGAAAACAATTTTGGTGATTGGAATTTCTATCAGGAGAATGGATTCTATCCAACCTATAACGATAACCTAGCCGGTGGCGGAACGGTGGACGAGGATGGAAGCATTTTGACGGAGGGAGACCCCTCCACCTATCTGGAGGAATGGCCTGCGGATTCCACTGTGGGAATTCTGGAACATTGGTTTGGTTCTGGGGAGGAAGCCCAGGGGCTCGACACTACCCTTTTCCGCTATTGGAATATGGACAACGAGCCAGACATTTGGAGTACAACTCACGATGATGTTATTGATTCTACGCAGCCTTTCGAGGATTTCTTTGCAAAATATGTCGCGGTAGCGAAAGCCGCTCGAACCAAATGGCCTGGAATTCAACTGGTCGGTCCGGTGTTGACCAACGAATGGCAATGGTGGAATTGGGAAAACAAGCCCTGTACATTGAATGGCTCTAAGGTTAGCCCTATGGAGTATTTTCTCTACCGTATCGGTCAGGCGGAAGATTCTTTAGGGGTCAAACTGTTGGATGTGTTTGATCTGCATTTTTATCCCGGTTATAGTGTGGATTCTACTGTTGGAAATCTACTGCAGGTGCATCGAGTCCTCTATGACAGCACGTATTCATGGAGTGGCTCTAACGGCATTCATTCGATTGATGGAAACTGGGGTACAGCCGTGGCTAACTATCCTCTTTTGCGTGTGCAAAATTGGATGGAACATTATCTGGGTACAGGGCGCTCTCGGACTGCCGTGACGGAAATTGGTACGTTGGATGGCAATGGGGACGCTTCCGTCCATTCGGTGGTTTATGCGTCACTGCTGGGAACTCTTGCAGACAATGGGCAGGAGCTTTTTACTCCCTGGGAATGGTATGATGGCTGGTACGAGGTGTTGCATCTGTTCACCCATTACGCCAAGTCTGTTCGCGTACAAAGTACCTCTTCCCTGGATAGCCTGGTTTCCTCCTATGCGAGTATCAATGAGGCCGGAGATTCTCTGACCGTGATCCTGGTGAATCGGGATACCAGCGGCGCTCAGTCGGCTACGGTGCAACTAGGGAATTTCAGCCCCTCTGGAAATTCGGCAACCACGCTGCAACTGGCGGGACTCGATGGGGAAACCTTTGTCTCTGAAACGGAGAACGCTTTAGTCTCTGGGACGGTTAGTTTTTCGGATGGCGCTTTCAGCTTGAGTTTGCCTAAGCTCTCTGTAACCGCAGTCTTGCTCGCCACGGATTCCGCGGTCGTGGTGCGCAACCAAGTTTCGCAATCCCTCGCTACGACGTCCTTCCATGTAGTGGTGTTGCCTCATGCGTTGGACTTGCAGATCCCAGCGCAGGCCTCTGCGACTCATGCTCGTTTGTATTCCCCCCAGGGGCGGATCGCGGCAGAATGGTCTGTGGCTTCCGGGGTGACCCACACGCGGCTTTCGTTAGAAGACGTGGCTTCTGGGCGCTATGTGTTGCAGGTCCCTCGGGTCGGGCAGCGTAGCTTGATGGTCATGGACTGAGGCCTTCTATAGTTTGTGTCGTGAACTCGGTGTCAAGTTATTCCCGTGCCATCGGAAATCCCATGACGTGCAATAGTAGGGAAGCGTGCCTTCGGTGAGGATGACCTGGAGAGTCGGGAGGAAGCCCGAAGCGGTATGCTTTTCGATCAGTACGAGCTGCGTACAAAAATTTTGTGCTGAATCCACCATGACGCCTGCGCAGCGAAAGTCTGGCCAAGGCCTTGTGCTTCATTCCTTGCTTCCAAGTTAGCCTTCGGCCGTTAGGGTGATGAGCCCGTTCGAACGCGCCGTCGTAGCCAGAATTGGCCAAACGAGACTTTTTACAATGCGCCCAAACGTAACAGGTCCGCATAAACTCTGGTCACCTCCTTGCCTTGGCTTAGCCATTTAAGCTGTTCTGCAACGGAATCCGCTTCCGCCGATTTTGGGGAAAATCCAAGTAGTTTGCGAATTTTTCCCTGGGTGCCGCGGCGATATGCCTGGAAGTTTGGATCAAGATACTGGTCCAGCAATTGAGAAAGAGCGATGCGTTTTGGCATACCGAGGATCTGGAAGGACTGCCCCAGGTGACGGACATAATCGGGAAGTAATGTATCCGGCGAATGTGCAAAGGCATCCATGATCTCTCCTGCCTGGGTTGGGTCCTGGGCCGGGCCTTGGGCCAGGCGCAAGGAGAGGAAGAGAGCTAGACGCCAATCGTTCGGGTAGACCTGGTAGCCCCGGCGCAGGATCGCTACATCAGAAGTATCTGGGCTTTCGAGAGGGATCTGCGATCCCACATAGTAATAGGGCATATAAAAAAGAGAATCCAGGCGTGTAACGAGATCCGCATACTGGCTCAGCCAACGGAAGTCCTTGCCGGAGAACATGGCATCGCCAAAATCCACGAGGCAATTGATCCAGAAAATACCCGCTAGGGTTTGGGCGTGCCCTAGAGAGAGAACTTTAGCCATTCCCGGTTTGGGTAAAATGCGATCGCTGTCATCCTGAGCCACAGGAAGAGGCTGGCTGGATTCAAGGCCATGAAACGCCCCAATCGTGATGGCGAGTCCTAGGGCTATGACCAGAAAGGGCTTCCATTGGGTTCGAAGGGAAATTCGCATGGGCATAATCTAACAAGGGGGCGCTATTGCGCCAATGCAGATAATTCCTTCCCCAGAATGTTTTTCCGTTTGGTGGCCAGAGTGCAGCGGCGTGATTTGGAGGCTTTGGCGCATCCTGCCAGTTCATAGAAAGATCCCCAGGCTTTGAGGGCTTCTTCCAAAATTTTTTGTTCCTTGTCCAAATACTGGTATTCTCTATCCCAAGACCAAGCCAGCAAATAGCGCATCTCGTCTTTATCCTCGTCGGAGAGCGGGAGGACTGGATCGCGATTGGATTCCAGAGCCTCCTCCAGGCGTTGATGTGCCTCTGGATAGAGAGCTAGTTGGTAATAGATTTTTCCTAGCAGGGCATCCACATAGGGGTCGCGTTTTTTGTTGCGCAGAGCCTCTAGGATGGCCCTGGCCGTGGATAGTTGTTTTAGGTCGCGGAAGAGGACTGTGGCAGCTCTTGCCTGAGCCTGCTGATATTCTCGAGTTCCCTTTGGAACCTTCTTGTATTCCCCGACAGCTTTATGAAAGTCCTTCGCCCGCTCTAGGGCAAGTCCGTGGTCCAAAATCGCTTGGGCTTCTATGCTAATGGGGGCGTCATAGGCGAAGGGAGAACCGCTACAGGTCCGTATAAACGAAAGCGTGGACAAAACCAGGGCCGCAATGGAGAGCGTGATCGCAATGGAAGGAAAGTGTTTGCGTATGGAAAATGGGATGCTGACCCTGGCCCCTGTTCCCCAGACCTTGTAAAGCTGCTGGCAGATGTGTAATTCTTTTTCCATCTCCGCAGCACTATGGGGGCGATGGGAGGGACGAGCCGCAAGGAGCTTATCAATCAATTCCTCTGTCCATGGAGAAATCGCGCGGCGCCAGCGCCGAACGGGTTCGTATTTCGCGGCACGGACTTGCTCCATAAGAGCCTCGGCTTGTTCCGCAGGAAAGGCTTTATGGCCAGAAATTAGTTCGTAGAGAATTGCACCAAAGGAAAAGAAGTCGCTTTTGACATCTACGGGGAGTCCGGCGATCTGCTCTGGACTCATGTAGGCCAGTGTTCCGAATACGCGATTTTCCGTAACGGCAGGGCCTGGTCCCAGGAGCATTTTTGCGGCACCGAAATCCATAAGCTTGACCTCCATAGACGGAGTGATCATGATGTTTTCCGGCTTGAGATCTAGGTGGAGAATCCCATGCACCTTAATCCCGTCAGGTGTGGTGAGTTCCGTTTCATGGGCGTAACGCAAGGCGCGCGCCACCTGCAGCGCGATTTCCAGCACCTCTTTTTCCGAGATACGACCGTGGCGCAAAAGATGCTCGCGGAGGGTCACACCATGGATATACTCCATCTCGATGTAGAAATAGTCCCCGAAAATTCCGGTATCATATACGCGTAGGATGTTGGGGTGATC
>DATIQS010000264.1:0-8143 GCA_035470605.1 Fibrobacteraceae bacterium | reverse complement strand
CGGGCGCTGACTACGCTACATTGTTGCCTGACGCTCTGAAACCACTCCTCGACGATCTGGATAAAACTCCCTGATTGAACCGGCTAACCTCGCTGAGGTGCTATGACGGAAAAAGCACATGTCTTCGTCGGACGGGTACTACCCAAGGGCGTTTGCTGGATCCAGGTGTGGCTCAATGATTCTGTAGTCTTTTCAGAGAAAAAGGTCCATTTAAGGGAAGCGAGGATTCAACCTAGATCCAGCAGGCTTGATGTCCCACGCCCCCGAGATCTCGAGGTGATTCCATCCCTCCTGATCTGTCCGTTCATGCTTTACATGATTACGGACAGATAGACTCCTTGTATACAACGGCGGGATCTAGAGGTTCAAAAGCTGTTAGAATTCCAAACCCATGCTGAAAATCTGCTGGGAAGCAAGGGTGTTATAAGGTTCAGGCCCGTTTTCATAGGTAAAGGCGATGCGCAGAGCGAGTCCTGAATGTTGTATGCGCAATCCGGCACCAAGACTCCAAAGGCCCATATCCGAACCCATCACTTGATACCACCCCCCTCGCAAGAAAAGCACATCGAAGAGTTTCTGTTCCAATCCCAGCATGATTCGATCGCTCTGATCCACGAGAACAGCCTTGCGCAAATCTAGCGCCAACGTGGTGTTCCACGGCGTTTCCCAGGATGTGCCAAACGTCATGGAGATGGGAAGATCCTCATAATAGTGATCCCCGGTCAGTGTGTTGTGGTAACGGATGTTACTCCAGAGATTTTCGACATGGAGTCCGAGTCTCGGGCCATTCCAAATCTGCCACTGTAAGCCCACATCTATCGCACCGCCGATACCATTTCCGGTAGAGCGAGCCTCCCCATCCCCGGCCTCCCCCACCTGGAGGCTCAAGGCCTGGAGACGCAATCCTCCCTGCACCCCAGAAAACCAACTGCTAAGTAGAGAGCAATCCCAAGCCAAGGCGGTCGAAAACGCAAACTCACTGGCCAAATCATCACCTTCATAACGCACCGCATGGCTCCACCAGAGACCCTGTCGCGCTGGCGCACTCCAACTAGCAAGGACCTGCTGTCCAGCTCCCGCCGGAAGTGGCGCCGTAGAAAGATTGATTTCGGATTGTTGAAGTCCGCCCAAGCCCGCAGGGTTAAGCAACCCCGCGCCGTCAGCCCCCGTCAAAGCGACGCCCGCTCCTCCCATCCCCCGCACACGCGCGCTAGGGAATCGAGAGCCAAAGAAAAATCCTTGAATTCCAGAGAGGCTGTAGGAACCATCGCGATTATAACTGAAACCACTGTCCAGATCATTGTCATCCGATTGCAGAAAATGTCCCCCTTGCAGAAAGCCCGTCAAAGCAAACCCGGCGCCAACCAGCAAAGCGCCCCCCATCCAACGCGATCCAGGGGAAAGAACTAAACTGTCCTGAGTATATTGCAACGGAGCCTGATAGGGGACTCCCAAACTCTGCGACACTGCTGCGCGGGCCAATGCCACAAGGTCTCCTGGTTGCGTACAAAGGGAGGAAACCTGAAAGTGATCCACCACGGCCCCGGTTTTGCCTGATCGCAGGGTCAAGGCCAAATGCACCCGATCCGCTCGGCGGAAAATTTGGGCGCTCGCCAGCAGATCCACGCCCAGGATCACGGCATTCTGACGATGACAACGTTCTGTGAGACAAGAAAAGGGAGCATCCTCCCCTGCTTTCTGGAAACGATCCTCTTCTTCCTCGGTCGTCAGCACTCGGAAAAGCCGAGATTGCTCTGCACCAAGTCGCAACCCTTCCTCCACCTGGCGAACCTCCGAAGGCGCGAGGTTTTGCCCCACCACATCAACCAGAGCGAGACGCGGCAAGGATTCCGCCGAGCTCGCCTCCAGAGCCAGAAGCACGATGCAAAGCCAAAGAAGCAGCCGTCTCATTTGAATACCACCACTGGGCGGGCGATTTTCTTCTGGACCTTACCATGCGCCGATGTGCGTAGGGTCATGAGCACCAGGTAGCGCCCATTGCGCACCAGATGCCCAGAGTCGGTAGCCCCACCCCATACCACGGTCTGCGCCTGAGTTAGCAGAACCTGATCGCGTACCAACATCCGCACGGGCTCCCCCGTCAGACTCAACACCTCAAGACGTACCACCACGCTGGATTTCCCCGGCAGATAAGGAGTGAAACGAATTTGTGTTCCCGGTTCTGTGTTCCCGTCGATGGTTGCAATCACCCAAGGAGAAAAAGGATTGGGTACAATGCGCAGTTCCGCAGCCCGAACGCTATCCACCGCAGCCATCATCCCATAATAGGAAGGCAAATCCCGCCATAGGGCCACCCGAAGCCACGTGTCCCCATTAATGTCCAACGTATCGAGAGAAACGGTATCCGCCCCACCCTCCTCCACTCGCGCCAACAGCGCCACGCTATCCCTTTCCTCGGCAACGCGATGCAGAGAATCCTCTGCCGTGTCCAATCGGGCCGGCCAGTAATCCCGATCATCCCCTGGCAAACGCAAAAGCAATTGCGGGGTACGCACAGGCGAATCACCCGTTAAACGCAGATTGAAAAATCCGCTTAATGTATCCGCATCCTCAATCGTTCCAGACAAGGAGGCACCCCCACTCCAGCGATAAAGCCCCACCCGATGAGAAACTCCATCATTCCATGCGGTATCTGGAATATGCAAGCCCACCAGGCTATCGTACATCCAGTCGGAAGCCAAAGCAGAGGAGGAAATCCACGCCCCGATATCCAAGGTCAATGTATCGCGCTGTTGCCCATACTGTCCTTCCACCCAGAGAGGACCAATAAAGGAAGCTTCTACCAAGGCGGAATCCCCATTCCACTGCGAAGAGCCTGTTGGCCCAGTTTCCCATGACGCAGGGACATGCCACTCATAGCCTGCAGTATCTTGCACATAAGCTTCGAAATGTAAAGTATCTCCGGCACAGAAACTGGAGGTTCCCCCTCGTTCACGGATTTCCATTGTTCCTTGCACAGAATCCGCGAGTACCGAAAGGACCACCAACTCGACGGTGTCTGCCCACATCCCGCGTTTCGCAACCAGGGTTACACGGGATGACCCTGCCGCATTGACATGCAAATCGGCTCCAAGCGCGCTGCTTCCTGCGGATAGCGAAACGATGGAGGAACTCACAGTCCAGCTCACCGTTCCATCGTCCAATAGCGAAGCCGCATAATCTGCATGATCGACGGTGGAGGCAGAAGCCTGCAACCAGAGACTCGTTCCCACAGCAACCCGCAAGGTATCCTCTTCTGTTAATGCTAGACTGAAGGGCTGCGCAGGCCAAATCACCGAAACAGAATAATGGGCAAGCCCAACCGGATGCCGATAATGGCGCCGTGTAGAATCAACGAAGAGTTCAAAGCCATAATGCAAAACACTGGTTCGCAGGGCGGGTTCAAAGACAAACATCAACGAATCGGCACTTTCTACGGCAGGAGAAACTTTCCGTAGGGAGCCATTCGCAGAATCATCCACCCAGAGGAAGGCGCTATCCACGGAAGAAAGCAGTTCCAGAGTCAAACGAAGAGTATCGCCATTGGGGATCAACTGTTTCGGTTTCAGGTGATAACCGGGAAACAACACAGAATCCACTACTAGGCCAGAGTCCGGCAAAATCACCTCTCTCTGATATAAGGGAATCCACTGAGAGCTATCAGGAATCAGGTTATAAAGCACTCGTCCCTGACCCAACACCAAGGTATCTGGGGTGGACACCAGCGTATCCAGAGGTAAGGAAAAGGCGCATCGCGCCGCCAAAGGCAAGTCCGCAGTAGAATGCCATAATGCGAAGAGAGCCAATCGCGAAGACGAGTTCTGCAAGACAATATCCGCCGCTGTTGTAGTTCCCCGTCCTAAAAAAGAACCCTGGAGGACGACCGTGGTTGTGGTCGTATCGGCCATGCGGAAACCCGCCAGACGGGCAATGACTTCAAAGCTCCCAGGCGAGACGTTACGAAAACGATAGAACCACCGACCCACCGTATCCGTAGGATAGGCGTAAACCCGCGCCACCTCGCTTCCTCCACTTTCAAGCAACATCAGAATACTGTCAGGAGAAGCCTCCGCGAGCACGACTTCGCCTTCCACACGCGCCTCCAGATTCAAATCGAGATCCAGTGTAGTGGAGCCACTATCACTGGTGAATCGCGCAAACTGCTGACTAGAACATAAATTTCCACTCCGAGCTATAAAATACCAGGTTCCAGAACCCGGCAACGAAAAGCGGAAATCGCCGGCACTCTGACTCGTGGTATATAATGAATCAAATTGAGAAGCACTATCCCAAGCGACAATCTCCGCTCCGCTGACTGGACGAGAGAGACTGGTTCCCAGCGAGGATTCCTCATGTTCAGTCACATACCCCGTTGCCAGTAGACTCCCTGCAGATAACGTAAAATTTTGCGTGCGCGCCGTTTTCATTTCCACAGAATCTCCTTGAGGAAGATATCCTTCCGCCGACACGCTTAATCGCCAAGAGCCCTCCGGCACAAACAAACGATAGAGCCCATGGGAGTCCGCGACGGCGTGTTGTGTGGTATCCCCCTGCGCATTCAGAACCGAAACGCCAGCACCGGACAGGGATTGACCCTCCGAAGACTGAACACGCCCCTGTAGCAAATAGATCTGCCCACCCCAAATCAAATCCCCAAGTTCCCAGGCCTGCGAAGCGGTTAGGGTCACGTCTCCAGAGTCCAGTCCGAGTCCATCGGACGCGAATAAAGTCCACTGCCAAAGGCCAGCGGCCGCTAGAAGGCTCCATGTTCCGTCCTCAGCCGACCAAGCTTCTCCTTCGTCACCATCAGCATTTTGAATTCCAATCCGTAAACCCTCCTGAGCCCGGCCCCGCTCATCCAACACGCGTCCACGCAAAATTCCCAAAGACGCTCGCGACAGGGAAAGGGTCACTCGTTCAGAGGTATCTTCTGGAATTTCCGAGAGTTGGTTCAAACCAGGCCACCCCGACAAGGTCACGGAGATTTCCGCGCTTCCCGATGAGCAAGGCAACGCCACCAAGCCCGCGCCTCCTTGCAAGCTGCCCGTGCTACCGCTCCAGGTTTGAGAGCCCCCCCATAGAGACACAGAAACCAGCGCCCCGTTGGTTGGAACCCCATCGGCGAGGACCTGAAAACGATGGACCGGCGCACCGGCATCGATAGAGAATCGTCGAGCCTCGGATTGACTGCGACGCCCGAGGAGATCCCTCGCATTCACCAGCCACTTCCAGGTTCCTGCGGGTAAGCGATCGGGAACAAGAACGAGGCTAGAATCCTGAACCGTTTCTGCCAGATACTGCACCCATTGATTCCCTGATTGACGGAAAAGCACCCACTGGTAACTGGTCGCTCCATTTACCCGACTCCAGAGAAAATTCAACTGTCCTCCCAACATGGAACGATATAGGATCGCGGATTGAACAGGGGTACGTAGAATCGGCCTAGACAAAGTATCATAACGGGCGGACAACTGTGCCACCACCCAGGAGGACGCATCCGTGTAGCTGCTCGAACTATCATAAGCATTCGCGAGACGCAACGAATGCGAAAGCTGCGGAGACATCCAAAGTTCCCCAAGGCTGAAAGCATCCCCTCGGGTAAAGACATCCAACAAAACTCGTTCCTGAGAGGAGCCTACAGAATCGCGCTCCAGCACCTGAAGGCGGCTCCAAGGGACCTTTACTGGACGCTCCCACTCCACGTTCCAAGGCATTAAGCTATCCACATGCAAAATCCGATGTTTTTGTCCACTCAAACGCCGCACCGTCTGAGCCTCCGCCAAAAGCGAATCTCCCAGAGGATCATAGGGAGCCAAGCACAAAACCCCACCCCGCAAGATCCCGGGAGGAACGTCCCACAGGAAACGAGACGCACTGCTATCGGGGTGAATCGATAGGCCCAAAACAGGAGTCACCGCCGGAAGAGCGACCGAGCTGGAACAAGCTGTTGCATAAACGAGTCCGATGGAATCCGGCCATCCAGAAGTCGTGCTCAAAATGAGATGCAAGGTATCTTCCGCCGTCCCCTCGCTGGAATTTACCGACCAGGAAATCCCCGCCCATACGGAAAAGCAACTCAAAAACAAAAATACCTGGGCCGTTCTATAACGCATAAACGGCCTCCACGGACAAACGCAGCCAAGGCAATGCCTCCAATCGAGCCGAACAGGGAACAGGGCCCTTGGGCCAGCGGAACTCTCCAGCCAAAATGGGGTGCACCCCCGAGTCCATCCAATAGGCTCCAGCATCGAGTCCCAACCAACGCGAGCTCCAGTGTATCTGCCCCACATGGTTGGGAGTATAGCCCCGCACCAGGAATCGCCGAAAATCCAAACTAGAAGAAACCCCATCCGCCTCCAAACGCCAAGCTCCGCTGTTCCAAGTATAATCCAAGGCCAAAAAAGGTCCAATGAAAACGCCGAAGGTATGACTCTGGGGAATATGGAAACGCATGGCTTGTTCTGTAGAAAAATTTTGCGTTTGTGTGCCAACCGCTAAGATATCGTCCCATGTGCTCCCAGACGCCCATGCGGAGGCGGAATCATGCGTGGCGACAAGCGTCAAGGAATCAAGGAAAAAAGGCAGCGTCTGGTTCAAAGAACAGGAACCACGCAGACGGATGTCCTGAGCCATGTGCGCGCGGTAATACAAAGGCCCCGCCCGCAACGCGATGCGAGTCCCCCATCCAGAGCCTTGATAACTACCGTTCCAGTCCGAAGAGAACTGCGCCGAATTCCATTGCGCAGAGGTTTCCTCCCATTCCGACGTATCGCCAGACAGCCCCGCTCTTGAAACTTGGACGTTGTAGGCGCCCTCGGCGGAACCCGAGCCAGATAGACGCAGACTATGGCGCTCCACCCCCAATGTTCCCTCGAGGATCCCGCTACGGATACGGTACCCCAAAAACAAACTGGACCAGGTGGCAGATAGTGAAACCGAGCTATTCAGCAAACCGCTCAAATTCACCCGGGCATCCTCCGAGGAATCCTGAAAATTGTCTTCCGCATTGCGCCAAGAAGAACGCAATTGTAAATCCGCACGCCGAGTCCAATTCACCAGCAAAAAACCGTCACGCGTGACGGGAATCGCCGCATCCAGATCAGGAACGAGTTGTCCCCGCACCCCGGATTTCCCTGAAGCCACCCATCCAGTAGATTCTGCATCGCCCCACTCCCCATCCAGAGGATCAGAAGAAGACACGGGAAGATGAAGACGCAAAGCGATTCCCGAGGTTTCAGGCTGGGGGGAGCTCCACGGGGTTTCCAAAAACCAGCGCATATCCTTGTCCCGATCCCCTCCAGACCAACTCCAGAGGGAAAAAGGCAGCAAAGCCAACATAAGGAAGAGGAATTTCACCCTTCTATTATCGGAACAAAATCCTCAAATGTGAAGGGGGCGCTGTGCAATGATCCATTGATGAATGGCGGCCTGCGCTCGTTGCCCTAAAAAGGCTTTCTTATCCGCCTTACGCGGCATCTCCGGCGGATGGGGCAAAAGCCCAAAATTGAAGTTCATGGGTTGAAAATTCTCATTCGGCGACACCAGATGGTCCATCAGAGAGCGCAGACAGGTTTCCGAGGGGAAATCGAGGCCCTTTCCATGCTTGAGGCTATACGCCATATTCCAGGCGGCGTAAAGACCGGTGCCAATGGCTTCGCAATATCCCTCCGCCCCCGTAATCTGCCCAGCGAGCCAAATTGGAGGCAACCCCTTCCCGACCTCTTCCCGCATACGGAGATGCACATCAAGCAGGCGTGGTGCCTCAATAAAGGTATTGCGATGCATGGAGCCCAAACGTGCGTAACGAGCGTTGCGCAGGGCCGGGACCAGAGAAAAAACCTCCTTCTGGGTCCCCCACTTCAAGCGGGTCTGAAAACCGACCAGATTAAACAGTGTCCGTTGGGCATTTTCCGCACGTAGTTGAATCACGGCCCACCACTTGCGCCCAGTGGAGGGATCCTCCCCCAAACCCACGGGACGCATGGGACCAAAACGCAGGGTATCGTGCCCTCGTCGCGCCATTTCCTCCACAGGGAGACACCCCTCAAAAAGCTCCTTAGATTCAAAGGGGCGGGGTTCTACGGCTTCCGCATCGCACAAGCGCTGCACAAAAAAATCATAGGTTTCCCGGTCCAACGGACAA
>DATIQS010000263.1:0-1732 GCA_035470605.1 Fibrobacteraceae bacterium | reverse complement strand
CGGCCTTACCAAGTCCAATGCGATGGAATTCGGTTCTCGTGGCATTACCGTCAACGCTGTTGCCCCGGGTTTCATTAAAACCGCTATGACTGACAAATTACCTGCCGAAACCATTGCTAAGTATACTGCCGCTATTCCTTTGCAAATTATGGGAACCCCGAATGATGTGGCTAAAGCGGTGGCTTTCTTCGCTTCTGATGAAGCCTCCTACATTACTGGACAAGTTTTAGGTGTCGATGGTGGCTTGAATGCGTGATTCTTTTTAGTAGATTTTCAACAAAACAAAACAAGGAGTCATAAATGACCGAACAAGAGTTGATGGAAAAGGTGACCAAGGTTGTGGTCGAAAAACTGGGTGTAAAGGAAGACCAGGTAAAAACTGAGGCTTCTTTTGTTGATGACCTGGGTGCTGATTCCCTGGACCGCGTTGAGCTGGTGATGGCTTTGGAAGACGAGTTTGACATTGAAATTCCAGATGAGGATGCCGAGAAGTTGGTGAAAGTGTCCGATGCTCTGACTTACGTCAAATCCAAAACCTGATTTTTTGATCTTGTTTCGAGCGGCTGGCAACACCAGCTGCTTTTTTTTAGATTCCAGGCATGGTTCAAAGGAAAATCAACCTTTGTGAGGAGTCGGCGGAGCCAATCCCTGCGAAGAATACTCGACCGGTACGCGTTTTGCGTGCTATGGTTACACAATTGTTGAAATTGAAAAACGATAATAGTCTGGAACGTCGTATCGGCTACTTTTTCCGAAATCCAGAGCTTTTGGCTCAGGCGCTGATCCATCGTTCTTGGATTGTCGGACGAAATTTGGAATACTGGCAGACAAATGAGCGACTGGAATTCCTAGGTGATTCCGTACTCAATATGTTGGTTACCGAATATCTTTTCAAGTTGTTTCCGACTCATCCTGAGGGAGACCTCTCCAAAAGGAAGAGTGCCATTGTGAGTGGTAAGGCCTTGGCGGAAATGGCTCGAACTTGGGGCCTAGGTCCTTATCTGCGCATTGGTAAAGGAGAAGCGAAAGGCGGGGGGCGGGACAAGGATAGCCTTCTGGCCGATGCTTTTGAATCGGTGATTGGTGCTGTATTTCTGGATGGAGGACTGGATTCCTGTCGGCATGTTTTGGAGAAAACCTTGTTCCCAAATATCGCGCGAATTCTTAGCGATGAAACCTTTATCAACTACAAGAGTATTCTTTTGGAAGGGGTGCAGGCGAAGTTTGCTTGTATGCCTCATTATGAAATTTGTGAAGAGGCTGGACCAGAACACCAGAAGGAATTTCATATGCAGGTCTTTGTGAATGACCGATTGGTGGGGAAGGGGACTGGTGCTTCCAAGAAAAAGGCGGAACAAGACGCTGCCCGAGAAGCTGTTCTATCGCTTGGCTTCCCTATCCAGTAGGCCCTCGTGGTGGTTATCCATCCGAGAATCACATTTTGTTTCGTGTGTGTCGGAGTTGAGCTAGGTCCGATATCCCCGAATCTACATTAGCCCAGACCTGGTTCACCCTGCAAACGCGGACCCCTCGTAGCAGGGATGGCGATTTCTTGTGATTCGGGTGCGGCTTGCTGGTATTCTTCCATGGCACGGCTGCTTCCAGCCCGCCCTAGCTTGCGCATGATGCGCCTGACACGCTTCCGATGCACGCTCCAACTTGTACGTCTCTGGATTTCGTGGACCATTTCCCTGCTGCCATAGAAGGGAATTTCGGTGAATATCGCATCTAC
>DATIQS010000262.1:0-4485 GCA_035470605.1 Fibrobacteraceae bacterium | reverse complement strand
CTCTGATCCTGTGGCTTCGATGGAAAAGTGGAAAATGGAAGGGGCGACTGGCCTAAATCCGAGTCTGTCTGGGATTAGGGTAGGGGACGACGGTTAGAAAGCCCTTTGCGTTCGTATAGAATCATTTTCAAGCGGCAACGGGACAGGTCCGCAATTGAGTCAAAGTCAGCCCATAGGGTATCCAAGTAACCATCGTCCGGGTTTTGCACACGGGAAAGAACCATATAGTCATTTTTGGAAAAATCGTGGTCATGGAACAAATCTGGATCGTTAGTGTGCAATTCATTAAAGGGCCGGCAATCTCCGCGGTCAAACCCTACTTTCGAAAAGGGGATTTTCCGTTTTTTGAAAAAAGATCTGGCAGAATCCACCTGCCCGAAATAGGGGAGCACCGCGAGGGTCGCGTCGAACGCCTGGGAGATTCGCAAGGGATAAACCACCAGATGAGATGCCCAAAGGCAGACGAGGATGGTAATGATTGCCAAACGAGCTCGCCTTTTCGGTAATAGGCTCCAAAGAGAAATTCCAACAAGCAGAATCAAGAGGAAAAATGAAGGTAGGAAATAGCGTTGATGGAATGGATTAGAAAACGGGAGCGTAAAGGGAAGCATGACTGCAAAGAGGCTGCTAGCCATGACGAAAAGAAAGCGATTTTCCCGGATGACGCGCCACAAATCCTTGCGTTTGAAAAGCAGAAGGAGTGCTAGGGCCATCCATAGGACCAGACGGCCGTTATCCACCAAACGGAAAAGCATCACCACCAGATTACGGGCAATGCCCACTGTTCCAAGCAACTGTCGATGGGTGGCAAATAAATTTTCTGGGCTGAAATAGAAATAGCCGCAACAGATGCGATGCCCAACCCAAAATGCGATTAAAAGAAGAGAGACAGGCAAGAAAGGCCCAAAGGCTCGCGCGAGTTCTTTGCCTCGAGGAAGTCCTTGTTCCTTGGCTCGAATCGATTCCAGAAGAACAACCGCTCCCCCAATCCCGATCACGGAAAGAATCCCGCGGATACTGGTAAAACCCAGAAAAAGGAGGGCGATTGACATGGAGGCCTGTCGTTTATTTCTATACGAACGGATGGACCACAGAAACCAGCACAGCAGCGCATGATCCAGATAAGGGTGTAACGTTAGTCCCACCCATGAAGCTTCAGAAAGTGCCAGCAAGGAAAGCCAGATTTGGAGTTCCCCCAGTGCAAGTTCTTTCGCCAGGCGGATTAGGTGATATGCGGTCCCTAGAATAAAAAACGTCACAAATAGGTGTATGCTCCATAGATTCACGCCAGTTACTTTCCAGAGAAGAGCCAACATTTCGTGCAGCAAGGGCATTTCATTCACGAAGTTGTCAGGGAAATAGAACGAAGCAAAATGGCCTTGATATAAATAGAGTGCGGGTTTATACAGGCTTTCAATAGAGTCCCCCATTAGGGGGACGAAAGAACTAACCCAATATCTCCAAATCAGAATCAGGGGGATCGTCAGCCAAAGAATGGATGTAAGTTGTATTTTATGACGAATTAGCATTCTATTCGGAAAAATAGGAAACGCTTTCATGGGCACGGTTGATGAATCAGGCGCACATCAGTTGGTAATGCAAGGATCATTTACCTATATTCCAAATCAAAGCGGCTCAGAAAATTGTTGAAACTGGGGGTGCTTTGGTTTCGACAGGATCACTGAAGCGCAAGTTGCATGCCGAGGGCAGGTTGGCCTCGTAAAAAAGCCTGAAAAACATAAGTGCTAACGAAGATTACGCACTCGCTGCCTAATAAATAACGGCAACGCCAGGTCCGGTTCCGAGCCCGTAGGGATTGAAACTTGGTGATAAAATCGGGATAGGATCGCTTTTCGCCCAGGGATGAGGTCCGAGATTCACTGGGCTGGCTGGGTTTTGCGCCGACCTTCTTGGGCGTGGGGACCAGCGAGATTTTAAATGCGAAGGGAACGCATGTAGGAACGAACGATGATGAGATTTTGGACAGGGGTTCGACTCCCCTCACCTCCACTCCACAAAAAGCCTGTTTCCTATACGGAGAGTAAGAGAAACAGGTTTTTTTCTTGGGGCCTAGTGGATGTTTAGTAGGTCACTATCTAGACTAAAAACCACAAAAATTTCGAATCAGAGCCTCGGCTTGTTCCATGTGGATGGCTATTCGTCTGCTTTCTTCTGGTAGGTGGGAAATTATGGCCCGATTTTTCGGTGCAAAAATCACCTTTTGTCTAGTATTCACTTTTTTGACTTCTATTGTGTCCAGATAAGCGAATACGTGAAGAATCAAGGCAGAGAAAAGGAATACAAGTAACTCTTCAAGGATCAGCAAACTGTCCCTGTTTGATTTACACGAGGCACTTGTTTGAACCACAAAGGCAGTAAGGGGGCTTGGGTGTAGTTTCCACAGTAGAGCCCCTCCATTGGACGGTTGTTTATTGGCGTCCTAAATTCTGGCCCAAATATTCTCTGGCCCATGCGTTGATTAACAGTCCCGCTACCGCAGAGGATGGCAGGGTGCGATAAGCATCATGCAATTGCATCACCACAAGAACTACACCACGATGGGGGGCATGTCGTGATTGCGCAAACCCAGCAAACCAATCATAGCGTCCAGAAGGATTGCTCCCGTTCAAAGAGCCCGTTTTCCCTCCGATCCATAGAGCGTCACGATTGGCCGTGGAAAGCGTGCGGCGCATCCATTTGTGAGCAGTTCCATCGGAAACGGTCCGCAAAAAAAGTTGACGCATTCCATAATAGGTGTCTGGACTAAACTCAGAGTTTCCCAAAGGAAGCCCTTCACGCGGGGCATATTGCTGCGGAATGTCATGAGACCAGGGCATCTGCAACGGTTCCTGCTCTGACAAGGCGCGCACGATGGCAGCCGCATGCAATGGAGAAATGGTGTTGGCCTGGGTGAAGCCAGACGCAACCTCCGCTAAGGCAAATCCCGTATCTGGAGGAAGATAACGGGAGGGCTGCGGTGTCCCGTTGGGCCAAAGCCGATCAAAACCCAATCGCATTCCATAATAACGTAGGCGTTTCCCACCCAGGTGAATCCCCACCAGTGCCATGGCTGGATTGCAGGAACGAGCAAAAGCCTCCTCCAGCGTAATCGTGGGCCCCTGATAGTTTTCGGGAGTGCGCAGTTGCCGACTATATAGGGTGGTAGAGGAGCCGATTAGTGGAATAGAGGTTGCCGTTCCATAGTGACCGGATTCCATAGCCGCTACAGACGTCACCATTTTAATGAGCGACGCTGCCGGGAATGTGGAACGCGAAAGCCACGAAGGCAACTGCTGGATTGCGGAATCACTACGCTGTCCCCACGCGAGAATTTCATTGCTCTGCGCATCCACCATCAGATAAAAAGCGCCATAGGGACGATACTGGTGCAGGATTTGATCGATCTTGGCCCCCAACAAAGAATCCTTTTGGAACAAGCCGCACTTTCGTTCAACGGACGGTGTCGTCTCAGATTGCGGGGTGGATTCTTCGACAATAGGACTTGAATCCCCATCAAGCCCCTCATCCTCCGTGCTCTGTTGCGCCTCTGGGGTGGCCGCAATAGAAGGAGCCTCCGATTCCGTAGGGTGTGAAGATTGGATTTCCACTACCGTCGTATCTGGAGCGGAGTCTTCACTGGATGGATGAAAAAAAAGGCCCCGTGCAAGTCCAACAGGAAAGGCTGTAAAAGCCAACAAAAGAAGGAAACGATTTAGAAGGCGAACACCCTTGGGAAGCGGACGCCGTGGCCGACGGCGCCTGGGCTGGAAATCAAATAAAGTAAAGGGCGCCAAAGCCAGCTCAACGGGAAGGAACAAAAATCTGCCGCCGGTAATACTCCAGTTCGGCGATACTTTCCCGGATGTCATCCAGTGCGCGGTGCTTTTCCTGCTTCTGGAATTCAGGCAAATTCGGATACCAGCGGAAGGCGAGCTCCTTTAGCGAGGTTACATCAATATTGCGGTAATGCAGCCATTGAGACAAGGAAGGCATGTATTTATACAGAAAACGACGATCCTGAGAAATCGAGTTTCCGCATAAGGGATTCTGTCCTGCACGGGTATAGGGGGCGAGGAAACGTAACGTTGCCTCCTCCGCCTGCCGTTGATCAATTTGGGAATGGCGCACTCGTTGAACCAAACCACTTTGGGTATGATGACGGGTGTTCCACTCATCCATGGTTTGCAAGACTTCATCGGGATGCCGAATGGCGATATTAGGGCCTTCGGCAAGGATCTTCAACTGGGGATCGGTCACGATGGTCGCGATTTCCAGGATGACACATTTTTCCGGGTCCAAACCAGACATTTCAAGGTCGATCCAGACGAGATTCGGGTCGGTATGCTTGGGCAAATTCCGGTCTCTGCGCAAGAGGTGACAAACTTTACAACGAAACCCAATTTAGTAAATTATGCTTGTCTCTTTTTCTCTTATCCATAAGGAATTCGCATGGAAGAAGTCGTCGTTACAGGCATGGGTGTCGTC
>DATIQS010000261.1:0-4398 GCA_035470605.1 Fibrobacteraceae bacterium | reverse complement strand
TTTTAATTTCATGGGCGGCCTTTCTTGTTGTTAGTGCTTTTGACTGCAGGAAAGTAACCGCCCTTTTTCTTTTTTTGAATAGGAAAACCGGAAATTCTATCTCGGCGTTTTTAGGAAATTTATTATCGGTGTTAACAATTGGGATGGGAATCGCTCATTCGTACAGGGAAAATCTGTTTTGCCTGCTTTTCTCGGGCGGTAATTGTTTGAAAATTTTGGAGCTTACCCTTTTTTCCCATCAAATCCATAGAGGAAGTGTAACGAATTCTTGGAAAGATGTGTGGACTTCTTGTACATTTGTTTTTCTATGGAAGACATGCCCCACGAATTCCGTTATGAATTTATTCGCGATTTGACGCCAGACAGAAAACTTTCCTCGGTTTGGCATTTTGTCCCGCGCCGGGATTCTGAAACAGAGAAGCCCATTCTTACTCCTTTACGCCAGCCCGATGTTCGCGTTACCTCCTGGAATAACATTTTTCAGGGACCTGCTACGGATGTGGAAATCGAGGTCGGTTCCGGGAAAGGGGGGTTTTTGGTAGAATACGCATCTAAACACCCAGAATTGCATATTCTTGGGTCGGAATGGGATGCTTCGTGGGCTGCCTATGCAGGGGAACGTCTGTGCAAGCATGGAATTTCCAATGCCCGTATGTTACGCGGGGATTTGTTTTTCTTTTTGCGTGACCGTGTCCCCAGCAATTCTGTCAATGCCTTCCACATGTATTTCCCAGATCCATGGCCCAAAAAGAGGCAGCAAAAGAATCGTTTGATGCGTGCGGACTTTTTAGCTGAAGTTGCTCGTGTGCTGAAGCCAGGTTCTCGGTTGTTTTATTGGGGAACGGATCATCAAGAGTATAATGCGGTTGCGCAAGACCTCTTTGCGCGCACTCCAAATCTTCGCGTTTTGATTCGGGATGTGGCAGAACCAACCGAAGGGATTATGACCAATTTTGAAAAGAAATACCGCAAGGAGGGACGGCCGATTTATAGGAGCGTGCTCGAGTTTCAGAAGTAAGAGGCTAACTGGCCTACGAAGGTGGCGAAATGGTTCCCAAAACGAGCCAGAGAGGCTGTCCGTACTCACGTGTTTTTTGGCGGGTACCCTAAAAACGATGTGAATTGTTATCGTTTTTTTCCGAATGCCGATTTTCTGTGGGATTAGAAACGCGTAGCCCACAGACCTTGTAATATCGCTGAACGTCTTGTTCGTCGGAAGGACGACGGCATTCCAATCCTGGAGTTGCCTTTTCTTCACGAAAGTAGGTCAGCTTATAAGAGACCTGTTCTTTTTAGGTGGTGGCGTTCCGGACCCATTCCAGAGCTTGATCCAGACGTTCTACCCGGTAAATTTGGACCTCATCAATGGAAGGGAGTCGCCCCTCACAGGGAACGATCATATTGACGAAGCCCAAACGATGTGCTTCCTTGACCCTTAGCTCCAACTGTGCCACGCCCCTCACCTCACCCGATAATCCTAATTCCCCAATGGCGATACTTTGGGCGGGCAAGCGCAAGCTCAAATGGTTGCCTGCAATGGCTAAGGCCAATGCTAAATCCGTTGCTGGGTCATCCACCCGCAAGCCTCCTGCAACACTCACAAAGACATCGCTTGCGCCGACAGAGACGCCTGCGAATTTTTCTAAGAGGGCTAAAATGATCGTGAGACGCTTGGGGTCCACCCCTGCCGCTACGCGCTGCGCCACCGCATAATTGGTTGAATTGACCAGAGCCTGGATTTCAAACAGCATGGCACGAGAACCCTCCAGGGTACAACTGACCACAGATCCGGCATGGGCTTGTACAATTGGATTCAAAAAAATCCGTGAGGGATTTTCTACAGGCACAAGGCCATGTCCTGTCATTTCAAAAACACCAATTTCATCTGTCGCGCCAAAACGATTTTTAATGGTCCGTAAAATCCTGTACTGATGATTCCGGTCTCCCTCAAAATAGGCGACCGTATCCACCATGTGCTCCAAAGTGCGAGGTCCAGCGATTTGTCCCTCTTTGGTGACATGCCCTACTAAAAAAATGACACAGTGGTGTGTTTTTGCAAAGACCATCAGCTCAAGAGTGCATTCCCGCAGTTGGTTTAAACTTCCCGGGGTTCCTGGCAGGTCCTCCCGATAAACCGTCTGGATCGAATCGACGACCATCACTTCGGGCTGCAGGCGTTTTGCTTCTTCCGTTACGCGCCGGAGATTTGTCTCACACAGCAGCAAAAGTTGGGAGCCTGAAACCTGTAACCGTTCGGAACGCAGTTTGACCTGAACCGCGCTTTCCTCGCCGGTGACATATAAGGTTTGAACTCCTGCAGCAGCTAATGTGGCTAGCGTTTGCAGAACTAGAGTCGATTTCCCAATGCCTGGATCTCCACCTAGCAAAATTAAAGATCCTGGGGCCAATCCACCACCCAGGGTGCGGTCAAGCTCTGTGTTTCCCGTAGAAAGCCGCTTCGCGTCTTCACTGGCAATATCCGCCAAGGGCCTTGCCGAACTGCCGTTCGCGAGAGATGCCCCTAATCCTCGAAGAGGTTGTGACGTTTCCACTTGTCGTTCTTCTAAAGACGACCAGGTGCCACACGCGAGACACTTTCCCGTCCATTTTTTGGACACAGCACCACAGGCTTTGCAGATAAATTCAGATTCCGCTTTTTTTGCCATTTGGGCAATCTAACAATTCAACCTAACGGCTGCAGTTGACCGGGCCGATTTTCCTGTTTCACATCCTGTGGAACACCCTTCGGGATAGCCGATGAGGCTGGTATAGCTGCCACATCCCTGTGGCTTGGTGAGGCATAACTCTTCTTTGTGTACGACGCTGGATTTCGATTGAATCGGTTGGGCTTGTTTAGCGCGACTTCACTGCAGTCCAGGCCTCGTCGAAGAGACGGGCGGCGGAGCCGGGTTCGGACAGAAACTCCAGCCGGGCCATGATGCTGGAATCCAGATAGATCACCGTGTTCTCCAGGTCCTCGGGGGTGATCATCGGAAGCGCGGCCTGGTTGGGCGTACCGTACTGGATGTAGTTCGCCAGTCGGGCGCCGGCCTTGGCGTCCAGGATGTAGTTGATGAACGCGTGCGCCCCGTCCGGATTCGGCGCGGTCGAGGACACGGTCATCACGTCCACCCAGATGGAGGATCCCTCCTTGGGAATGGAGTACTGCAAGGTGGAATCGTCGTTGATGGCGGCGATGGCTTCCCCGTTGAACACGATGGAGGCATAGGACACCCCGGCGAGCACCTTGTCGCGGCCCGAAGCGGAACCATCGAAGCCCAGGCAACGCGGACTGGACTTGGCCTGCAGCAGGCGCTCCGCTGCCGCGCGGATGTCCTCTGGATCTTTGGAGTTGGGGTCGCGGCCCAGGGCGTTGAGCCCGATGGACAGCAGGGAGCGGCTCTCGTCGAGCATCAGGAAGGGACCCTTGACGCGCTTGGGGTCGAACAGGTCGGCCCAGGACATGGAGTCCGGATCCATGGTGGAGTCGCGGTAGAGCACGCCCGTGGTGCCCCACAGATAAGGCACCGTGTAGCGCATGCCGGGATCGAAGGGTGGATGCAGGAAACGCTCCATCACATTGTGGCGGTTGGGAATCAGCGCCGTATCCAGCGGCTGGATCAGCCCGAGGTTCACCATCTGGGCGATCACCACGTCCGAAGCGACGATCACGTCGTACTGGCCCGCGCCCGAGGCCTGCAGCTTGCCGATCATCTCCTCCTGCGCCTCATAAAGCTCCAATTGCACCGGATAGCCCGTGAGCTCCGTGAACTCGGTCAGCATGTCGGGATCGATGTATTCGGAATAGATCAGCACCGTGACCATCTTCTTGCCCGAACCAGAAACCCCCGGGTGCGCCATGCGCCCCTTGGCGGCGAACAGCAATAGACCCGCCAGCAGGACAACGGCCAGGGTCCGCAGTCCGGTGCGTAGCCAGCGCGCGGCCCGGGTGGCATGCGCCAGGGAGTTGTTGTACAGCACCGCGCCGAGGATCACCACCAGGGTAAAGCAGACGATCAGGGTGGACAGCGCGTGGATCTCCGGAGAGATTCCGCGCCGCAGGGAGGCGTAGATCACCAGGGGCAGGGTCTGCGAATGCGGCCCGCTCACAAAGAAGCTGATGATGAAGTCATCCAGGGACAGGGTGAAGGCGAGCAGCGCTCCCGCAGCGATGCTGGTGGTCAGTTGTGGCAGGATCACGCGCACCCAGGCGCCAAAGGTCGTCGCGTACAGGTCGCGGGCGGCCTCCATCTGCTCCGGGCCAATGGCCGCAAGGCGCGTCAGCACCACAAAGGTCACAAAAGAAATCTGGAAACTTGTATGTCCGATGATCAGGGTGGCGAGGCCGGGCTCGAAAAAAGAACTCAGCTGGCGCAAGGCCCCGTAAGCGCCCACCAG
>DATIQS010000260.1:0-9501 GCA_035470605.1 Fibrobacteraceae bacterium | reverse complement strand
CGCGACTCGGTTGCAGAGATCCTGAAGGATGATTGTGCGCAAAAATTACCGAAACGGCATTTTCCTGAATCGCTCTCGAAAACGCTTCACGCGGATGGATTTGAGTCTGATTCACAAGGCCGACGGTCAGTGTATGAATGCCCATCACGCGATTCGCGCCATTGAGATGAACGCACACCATGGTTTCCTGGGACAAAGATTTCAAAAATGCGAGTCGAGGCACCAATTCGTGGGGATGAGTAATCGTTTGGGCCTCCCCGCTCAAAAGAAATCGGTTGGATAGTTCCAGGCAGGCTAATATTTGGCAGGCTTTTGCCCGGCCCAATCCGGAAATTTTCTCAAGATCGTAAACAGTCGGTGTATTTTTTATTGTTCTTAGAAACGAAAAGAGCTCTTTTGATAGTTCAAAAACACTTTTCTTGTTCGTCCCATGTCCAATAATGATTGAAATGAGTTCTTCATCGCTTATTTTTGAAACGCCATCACGGACAAGCCGTTCTCTTGGTTTTGATTTTTCGATAGGATTCATTAAATTCATAGGAAAACTTTCAAAAAGTTTAAAACTTCACTAAGTTTATTGCAGATTTCCAGATTATCACACCTAGATCATTTAAAAAATCAGCAATTTCATCGTTATCTTTCTGTTTTTTATCAAAACCACCACAAAAGATTTGTCATTTTTTCTATGCTTAGCGAAAACAAATCCAACCGTTTATGGCTGTTTCTTCAGCAATAGACGCTTTTCCGAGGAATTGCAACATGTCCAACCCGAGTATGAATGGAGCCAAAGTGATTATCGAATGCCTAAAACGCGAGGGCGTCGAAGTGGTATTCGGTTATCCGGGTGGCGCAGTGATTCCCATCTTTGATGCCATTCTGGATTCCTCCATCAAACTGGTGCTGACTCGTCACGAACAAGGAGCGACCCACATGGCGGACGGCTATGCGCGCGCAACCGGCAAACCCGGAGTTGCCCTAGTGACCTCAGGCCCCGGAGCCACCAATACTCTCACTGGGATTTATACCGCCCAAATGGATTCCGTGCCCATTATCGTGCTAAGCGGACAAACCGTGACCCCCAGTCTTGGCAAAGACGCGTTCCAGGAGTGCGACACCTCGGGCATGACCTTCGCCACGGTCAAGCATTCGTATCTGGTGAAGGACCCGAACGACTTACCCCGTGTAATGAAGGAATCCTTCTACATCGCGAAAACCGGGCGTCCTGGTCCAGTTCTAATCGACATTCCTAAAGACGTCAGTTCTGGCATATGTACCGCACCTTTTGCCGACTCGGTGGATTTACCCGGTTATGTGGTACCCACTCGGGCCCCTGCGGCAGATGTGGAGCAGGCGGCCTCCTTGATCACCAAATCCAAACGGCCTCTTTTATTGGTGGGCCATGGAGCTATGATCTCTGGAGCACAAAAACAAGTTCTCGAGCTTGCAGAACTCCTGAACGCCCCGGTTGCCAGCACGTTACTTGGCTTGGGGGTGTTGCCTGGGTCACACCCCTTATCGCTGGGTATGTTGGGAATGCACGGCACGGTTTATGCGAACAAAGCCGTGGTGGACTGCGACCTGATCTTTTCCATCGGGAGCCGTTGGGACGATCGCATCACAGGCAAGCTCGATGAATTCTGCAAAAATGCGGTGAAAATCCACCTGGATATTGATAAAGCGGAGCACGGGAAGGTGCTCCAACCCGACTTGTTCCTGCATGGTGATGCCAAATTGGTGCTCGATCAGCTTCTGCCTATGCTGGAGCGTCTGCCCACCGACGAATGGATCCGCTCCATCGAATCCTGGAAAAAGAAATACCCGCTGAGTTACCCCAAACAAGGGGGCTTGCGTATGCAGCACATTTTCCACACCCTACAGGAAATCACCGGCGGAAAAGCCATTGTGGTGACCGACGTGGGACAGCATCAGATGTGGGCGGCCCAATTCATCAAACCCGAGGCGCCCAATCAATTCATTACCTCTGGTGGTGCCGGGACCATGGGTTTCGGGTTCCCAGCGGCCATTGGAGCCTCTTTCGGGAACTCTTCTGGCCTTCCCGTTTTCTGTATCTCTGGCGATGGTGGTTTCCAGATGACCCTAAGCGAGCTCTCCACCGTGGCGGTTCAGAAGCGCCCAATTAAAATTCTGGTGATGGACAACCGTTACCTGGGAATGGTGCGCCAGTGGCAGGATATGTTCTACGAAAAGCGTTACTCGGGAGTGGATCTGGAAGGAAGCCCGGATTTCGTCAAATTGGCAGAGGCCTATGGCGTGGAAGGCATGAGGATCAAGCGCCCCGCAGATGCGGAACGGGTTCTGCGCCGAGCCTTAGAAATCACAGATCGGCCGGTGCTCATCCACTGTGAATGCGAACAGGAAGACAACGTGTTTCCTATGATTCCGCCTGGTGCCCCCATCAGTTCCATGATTATTGAGCCACCCAAAGCGAAACTTGAAAAACCAACGGGAAGCACTTGATGGGCGGTTTTTCATGATGAACGATGGATTTCATACGGAGCGATCGCTTCTAACTTTTCAAACGGAGATTCCCCATGTCCCATCTTAATCCAGCTCATTCCATTAGTCTCTTGGTTTCCAACAAGCCCGGCGTGCTGGTCCGGATTGCGTTGGTGTTCTCCCGGCGTGGCTACAACATCGACTCCCTGGTGGTCTCCCCCACCTTAGATTCCGAATTTTCGCGAATGAATATCGTGGCGCGAGGAAACCCTGACACGCTGGTGCAAATCATTCGTCAGCTCGAAAAACTGGTGGATGTTATCCAGGCCAAAGACCATACGGGTGAATCCATCGTGGAACGTGAACTCGCGCTATTCAAAGTGCGCACCAACTCGGGGAACCGCACAGAACTCCTCCAGATTGCTAGCCATTTCAAAGCATCGTCGCTGGACATGTCGGAAAATGCCATGGTTCTGCAGGTGACAGGCTCCTCAGAAAAAATTGACGCCATCAAGTCTTTGCTGGAAAAGCTCGGGATCGTGGAATTCATCCGCACAGGCAAGGTGATTATGGCTCGCGGGGACGACAAAACCTGAGCCCCCTTACGGGCTGCTACCCCAACGAGTTAGGCAATCACCATCTTGGTGGTTGTCAATTGCCCAGGCAGTGCGAGTCAATGCCCCGTGAATTTCACGTTTCTTTCGATTACTTTCATTTTTTGTATTTCATCACTGGCGACGCTGGAGATTTCATTCACACCCGTTGCCCCGTCAAAAAAGACGCTTGCGCTGTTTGCAACCCCTAAAATATTGGTTTCATACGCTATTTTGAATAAACCCAAATACGTAATTGAATTCTTTTCAATGTCGATTTGATCGCCTGTCGCCGAAATATTTCCAGAACTTTGCTCCTTTCTAATATGGAGAAATTCAGGCAGATACGTTCCTGCGGGCAATCCAAAAAGTGCAATCGTTTTGGTAATGTTATCTGTTTCGACCTCTTCTGAGCGAACAACCTTCCCAAATACAGAGACAACCTTATAAAGCCTTAAAGGTGGTGTTAAGCTGATTCTATACAAATCCTTTGTGCCTGTATTTCTGATATCCAGACTGATCTCCAGGTTCTCAATTCCGGTATCGGGTTCAAAAGCTAGAACGCCATATTCTGCAGAAAATTTCGATAAATTCTCTTTCTCGTTAAGAAAGATTGGCTCTTTGGGAATATAACTACAAGCCGTAATCATCAAAAAAACGAAGACGCTGATTGTTATAAGCCTTTGATTCATTCGCGCCTTCATTGCCTGCCTTATGGGATGTCCAGGTAGTTAAGATGCTCTCTGGTTCCCAAACATAGCCTTTTCCTAAGCGCGCAGATCCAGCAAACCGAGGCTTCTCTGAGGGGAGGATTGGGGCTCCGCCAATTCTGCTTGAACGAAGACACGATAGCTCAAGTCACCCAACAGATAACCGATTTCGTCCAGCGCTTTAGCCAAACTAGGGCGTTCCTCCTGCACCGCCGGTTCCGCTTTCCCATCCGCAGTGGAAAAAATCAGTTCCAAGCGGTTTGATTGAATCTGAAAATCCACCTGGACATTTCCAAGATTGGCGGTGGATGTCTCAACATGTAAACGTTTGGTGGAGTCCCCTCCCCCTGCACCGCGCTGCCGACCTTGTTCGTGGCGAAACTGGATGCGCCCCTTGTGCAGCACCCCTTCGTGCTGAAAATAGAAGACCTCCTGCCGCTCTGAGGAATGCCGGGTGTCCTGATCGAGGCGAGTCCATTGCGATTGCTGCCGCAACTGCGACAATGCGTCACGATCACTACTGGAAAGATCGCTGTTGGTAGAAATTTTATCCGCGATGATCTCCAAATCTGCGGGGCGAATCACTTCTTTCCCAGGAGTCCGCATCTCCTGCAACAACTGTTTGCGCACCGGCTCTGAGAGATTCTGAAAGAGTTCTCCTTCCCGATCGCCATCTACCTGATATTGTGTCAACCCCTGCAAAACATCCGAGGAGATCTGAACCTTTACGCCAGGAGTTGTCGGCTGCGAGGAAAGCAACCACCGCAAGGCCAGGTCTTTCTGCGAATCGTCCATAGTCGCTCCGTGGGGCAATTGCAAATCCAACTGATGCAGCACTTGAGCAAATTGGACCAAACGGTTGGATGGAATTTCATCCGCATACTGATGAGCGAATTCGTAGGCATCCACCAAATTGGCGGTAATTGGAACCTTGTTTGCCAAGAGGGACTTCACTTCTGAGGTCGGCAAATAGTCCACATCTGTCTCTACAAAAGCACGATCTGGAGGGGAATCGGTTTTTCCACGAGACACGATCACCGTGTCCCTTGACTCCAGCTCCGCTTGGTTCCCTAGAGCCGAGGTTTTCCCTTCTTGAATCGCCGTAGTTGCCTGATTCTCCGCTTTCTGAGTTTGTACGGAGTTTTTCCCCTGGATCGGAAAGAGAGCCACCTGACTTTCGGAACGAAGTTGCTGCCGAAGAGGATGCTCAGTCTGGAGCGGAAGTTGGAGCTGCTGGGTGCCCTCGGAGGTGCGGCCCTGCAAAAGGAGCCCCTTTTCGGTCAAGGAGACTACCTTCAGACACAATCCTACAGTTGCGCCCTCTGAATGTTGCGCCTCCGTTCCCTCCGCAATCACAGATTCTGCCGCACGGGATAGGGTTTGCCAGTTGTTCCTCGCTTGATCGTCCAACGGGAGAGAGAGTTCGCGCTCCACCCCTTGACGCACCGCTCTCACATCGGAGGCGGACAAATCCGATGGCGAGCCCCAACTGTCGAGTTCCTGCAAGGGCTGCAACAAACGCGTCAAGACCTGTAGATCCCGACCTCCGCTAACGGCTGTTTCACCACCGGCAGCGGAAAAAAGACGGGAGAGTTCACGCAAAGCGGTTGCCGCCCCAGAGAAATCATTCGCTGCGAGCCCATCCAACAAAGTCTGTCCTTGCAACGCCAGGGGGCTTGTTTGCAGGGCCTCTGGATACTGAGTTCCAACTACAGCTTCTAGTTCGCTCAATGCCAGACGGGCCTCTGTTGTATTTTGCTGGAGCAGAGCATTGGAGACCTGGTTAAAAATCCGAGAGACATCGGAATTGGAGAGGGTTCCCGTAGAGAATTGACGTGCGGCGGAACGCAGTTCTGTCATAAGGAGGTTAGAATTCTCACCTTTTTGGGGCATGTTTCCCCATCGATCCAGAAAGGGCGCCCAATTCTGGTCCTTCTCCAGCGCATCCCTCCGCATCGTGTCCACCGCCTGGCGTGCGAGATCTGGACTCTGTTTCTGGACAGAGAGACGCCCCTCTTCGTTCTGTTGGCAAGTGACACGGTCGCCGGCTTTGAGTCCGGCCTGCAGGGGAACGGAGATCCGCTTTCCACCAACCAGGAGAGTCATGCGCCCCTTGCGACGTTGCACGTCCACTACGGATGCAGACTCCCCCTTCGCAGGAGCGGAATCATTCTGCGTCGAACTGGTTGAGACGGTACGGGAACGCGGTTCAATTTGCATGATTTTGGGACCTCAAGCCTATTTTCGGCAGAAACAGGCGTTGGCTTGCGCAGAATTACGAAGAGATTGGACTATCGAAACCGCTGCAAGTCCTGAATCAAAGAAAACAGCTTATTACCGATCTGATAGCGCTGAGACAAGACCCCATAAATCTGCCGAAACTCCTCAGCACTCGTATTTTTGAGCGCCGCTAGAGACTCCAAAACGCGATCCACAAAACCATTCTGGGGAGGGTGTGGTGTATCGCCTTTGAACTCTTCTAATCCATCCGCAAAGACCTGGAGAGATACATCGGTTTCAATACGCCGAATGGTATATAAAACCGAGCTGAGGACTTCTTCCAGAAAATGCACGAGGATATATTCCTCCTGGAGAATGCCATAACGGCGATCCTTACCATAGGGCTGTAACTTGGAGCGTTTACCAAAAAATACAGCGGCATTGGCATGTTCCAGGCAGGTTTCCACACAAGAAGCTAACTCGCGTAACAGGGGAAGCTGATCATTCTCATGAAAATTATCTGGATCATTGACCAAACCTTCCAGTTTACGAAACAGATAATGAGCCCGTTCATATTGACGGTTGCGCATTTTGCAATGGAATTCTCGGTTGCGACTAATCTGCTGAGGCAACGCAGTGGGTGAAGTCTGAAGGCTCATAGGCGGATCACTTTTTTGACGTTCGGAAGCTGCCGGAGTCCCTGAAGAGTCATTTCTAACTGCGCCAAATTATACACTTTTACCGTGAAACGATCACGGACGCTATCCCGTAAAGTGACGATGCTCGCCTTTTCAATAGAGACCTCCTGTTTCCGAATCACCCGAACAAGATCCTCCAAAAGGCCATCGCGATCTGCAGCCAAAACCTCAAATTTGGCCTGCGTGAGGTGTCGTGCCGACTCTTGCCATTCCATCGCGATAATATTCGCGGCGGCCTGATTGCGCAAAATCCGGCAACCCTCCTTGTGAATTTCCACACCCTTTCCAGGAACCATGATCCCAGCAATCTTATCCCCAGGCAGTGGAGAGCAGCAATGGGCGATCTGTAACAACGAAGACATGTTGGAATCGACGTGGATGGGCACTTGGGAGCCATCCGCATCCCGACGAAGAAAAGAGAGCAATCCACGCTCCCGGCGGCGAAGAGCTTTTTCCCCAGCCAAAGGCAGGAGGTATTTTTCAATATCCGCAGGACGGATATTACCATTCCCCACCGACTCAAAAAATTCATCGACCGAACGGCTCTGAAAGGCTTCCGCAACCGTGGGCGACGCGGGTTGACGAGGCTGAGGGACCTGCAACAGCGCCAATTCCCGATCATAAATCAACTTTCCGATCTGCATCGCCTGAGCCGTACGATAAATACGCAATTTGCGCCGCAAGGCCAATTTCGCCTTATGGGTAATGACAATGGACATCCAATCTTGAGATGGTTCCTGCTGGGCATTGCGGAGGATATGCACGGTTTCGCCGTGAACCAGCACCTTATCGATCCCCACCACCAGACCATCGACTCGAGCACCCACGCATTTCGTGCCCAACTCGGTATGCACCGCAAACGCGAAATCCAGCACCGTAGCGCCACTAGGCAACGTAATCTGGTCCCCTCTTGGCGTTAGGACCGTGATTTGGGTTGGCTTGAGATCCATGTGCAAGAACTCAAAAAATTCCTTGGAATCTGTGATTTCACTCTGCGCCTTGGCGATATTCTGCAACCATTCCAAATTGTGCCCTTCAGAGGGATCGAGCTTATAGGCCCAATGCGCCGCGAAGCCATTCTCCGCAGTCTGGTCCATTTCCCGAGTCCGGATCTGGACCTCCACCATCTTGCCCTCGGGGCCGATCACGGTAGTATGCAGACTCTGGTAAAGATTGGGTTTTGGCGTGGCAATATAGTCCTTGAATCGCGACTGCATTGGGGCCCACATGTTGTGCACATGCCCCAAAACGACATAGCATTCAGGAATCGTATTCACCACGATACGAATGGCAAAAAGGTCAAACAGATCGTCCACCGTACAATTGCGGGAACGGGTCTTCAGATAGATGCTGTACACATGCTTGGGACGCCCAGAAATATTGCATTCCAGGCCCTCGAGGCGAAGCTTCATTTCCAAAGGAACAATCACCGAAGCAATATAGGCCTCCCGTTTCTGGCGAGACTGCTGGAGCTTCTCCACGACATTCTTATAGCCTTCTGGATCAAGATGCTTCAGGGCCAGATCCTCCATCTCCCACTTGATGCGGTGCAGGCCAAAACGATGCGTCAGAGGCGCATAAATTTCCAAAGACTCCTTGGCAATCTCCTTGCGTTTCTCCGGCTTCATATAATGCAACGTACGCAAGTTGTGCAGACGGTCCGCGAGTTTGATCATGATCACGCGGGGATCCTTGGCCATGGAGACGAAAAATTTGCGGTACGTCGCAATCTTCCGTTCCTGCCGGAAATCCTGGGTGGTGGAAACCTGCAGGCCACTGATTTTGGTCACCGCATCCACCATAAAGGCCACTTCTGCCCCAAATCGATTTTGGATCTCTTCCAGATTAAACTGGGTGTCCTCCACTACGTCATGCAGCAGCCCAGCCAGCACAGTTTCCGTGTCTAATTTCAGATTCGCTAGGATTTTCGCGGTTTCCAGGGGGTGCTCAATATAGGGCGTACCACTTTTCCTGAACTGATTCCGGTGGGCCTCAGCCATAAAACGCAACGCGTCCAGAATCCGAGCCCCGTCCAATTCGGGATTTTTGGAAACCAGTCCATCGACAAAGTGTTTCTGACTGATTTCTTCTGCAGTCTCCATAGTCCCAAATTAGAATTTTGGGAGCCTCTGTGGATTCCCCATGAGAACAAGGGAAAAGCACCATCTTTGCGCAGGCCGTGGCGGAACAAAAAGCATATCAAAAGAGCCGTTCAGAAGCCCCTGAACGACTCTCACAAATCGGCCTAAAATCATTTCTTCAATTTCAAATACCGGCGGATCAACGCGTTGGTGGAGCTGTCGTGTGCGAGCTTCATCTCGGGATCCTTCTCACCCGCCTCGAGTTCGGGCAAAATTTTGCCGGCCAGTTGCTTGCCAAGCTCCACGCCCCATTGGTCGTAGCTGTTGATGTTCCAGATCACACCCTGCACAAAGATCTTGTGCTCGTACATGGCGATGAGCGCACCCAAGGTGTAGGGGTCGAACTGGTCCACCAGGATGGAATTGGTGGGTTTGTTGCCTTCAAACACCTTGTGCGGCGCGAGGAACGCGATCTCCTCGTCGGACTTGCCTGCGGCCTTGAGCTCGGCCTTGGCTTGCTCCAGGGTCTTGCCGTTAAGCAACGCCTCGGTCTGGGCAAAAAAGTTGGAAAGAAGCTTGCGGTGATGGTCGCTGATCTTGTTCTGGGTATTAGCCGGGGCGAGGAAGTCGCAAGGAATCAGCTTGGTGCCCTGGTGGATCAGCTGGTAGAATGCGTGCTGGCCGTTGGTGCCCGGCTCGCCCCACAGGACGGGCCCGGTTTGGTAATCAACTCGCTTGCATC
>DATIQS010000259.1:0-8933 GCA_035470605.1 Fibrobacteraceae bacterium | reverse complement strand
TGGACAGCCTCCAGGAATTGGGTGTGGCTCTGGATTTGGGAACACAGGATCTCCTGATTCCCGTTCGACGGGTTTTAACGCAGTCTGGGGATTCTCTTGATGATAGTCTTTCCGTGGATTTGAAGCGAATCAAGGTCTCTCTCTCTCTCTCTCTCTTCTCGTCCCAAGGGGAAGCGATTGCCTCCCACCGTTTTGAAATTTCCTGTGCGGATTCCATCTTTCAGGAGGATTGCATCAGCGATCCTCATCAGCTTTTTCTCCACTGGAATTTTCAGTCCCAGAATGGACGTGCTGTTGGGACTGGGGCTTACATCGCTCAGGTGCGACTCTCAGCTTGGTATGACGGAGCCAGTCGAAAAAATATCGCCAATCAGTTCCGTCTGGAAACGTGGGGCGTCGTTCGCAACCCTTAAAAAGGTGCCCGGAGTCACTTCTTTCCCTCTAGAAATCCGTTTCTCCTGTTTTTTTCTATCTTAAAGGCATGAAAATGGCATTGCTTTCACATCCTTTTCGTGTGGTCTGCCTGGTCGGATTGGCTCTTTCCCTTCCGTCCATTTTGGGGTCCTGTGGCAGTGGTCAAACCGTAGATCCCGAAGAGAACCTCCTTAATAATCTCGAGTATATAGATAGTCTAAAAGACGCATCTATTGTGACTGCTCTGATCAATAATTACTCCTCGGGAACTTCTTTGGTCGCCCAATCCTCTGCGGTCACGAGTTCGACGACTCCGGCGAGTTCCGCTTCTGTCTCCTCTGCTGCGGAGTCTAGTGCCACGGTGGTGAGCTCTTCCTCCAAGGCTTCTTCCAGTTCAACGACTGTCAGTTCTTCTTCTGTTACCTCCTCCTCAACCTCCGTTTCTTCTTCCAGCGTGAAGAGTTCCTCTTCTGTGGCCTCCAGCTCCTCTGCCGCTAGCAGTTCTTCTGTGGCTGTTTCTTCCAGCTCTAGCGTCGCGAGTAGTGCTTCTACCTTGGACACTTTAGAAGATGGCGCCGTAGTGGCACCAACATCCTCTGGTTCCTTTACGATTGCAGCGGGTGCCACTGTTTCTTTTTCAATTAGTAAAAGTTGCGATTTTACGATTCAAATTGGAAATTTGACTTCCGCTACCGATGTGAGTATTTCTACGGATGGAGGAACAACATGGTCCACTCCATCCAATGCATGGGGAGGACCTTTTAGCGTTTCCTCTGGTACAGCGACATTTATGGTGAAGAATAATCTGTCCACTAGCTTGACTGTTGCCATTAATTGGTGGGGGAGTTGTTAACGCTTTTTTGCGTTGGCTTTTCATTTTTCGGTCCAGTTCACTAGGAACTGGGCCATTTTTTTTGCCGTAGCGGCGTGGGCGTGCCGCACATAGTATCCAGAACTGGTGACTCCACATAGGAGAGATTCTTCCAGAGAGAATCCGGCACCTAGGGCTGTCGCGCATCCGCCGTTGAAATGGTCCCCTGCACCGGTACTGATTCGAGGCTCTACGCAGTAAGGCCCTTCTACATAACGGGTTTCGCCTTGCCAGCAACCAGCGGCGCCGTGGAGCGCATGAATTACGACCCCGGCAATTTGCAGGTTTTGCGTGATGTGCTCTGAGGCGGTCTGCAGAGAAGAGGAATCCTCTTCGACAGAGTGTTTTTCCTGTCCCAGAACATCTAAGATTTGCTCCGCCTCGCTGCGGTTTAAGCCGAGTACGACGCGGGCGTTTTGACCTATGTGTGTGATTTGCTGCAGGGCGTGCAGCAAATCCTCCCGGGAGCGTTTGCGGGGATCGGCGAGGTCGATGAAGATAACGCCTGGATGGTTGTGTAGATGGTTCGCAATGGCTTCGAAGAGGCTTCCCATGCCGAGCAGCATGGTCCAATTTCCGAAAAGAGCCAGTTGGCTTTGTTGGAGTAAGTCGAAAAAATGATCTTCGCCCACGCGATTCCGCACAATCTCCCAACCGATGGCTCCGACGTCGCCGATTTGTCCAAGCATGAGTTTTCCGTCCTGGAATTCCAAGGCATCGGTGTTTCCTGGATCGCCGATGCTCAGCCAGTGGACCTTGGGTGCGGCTTCGTGAAAGACGGGTAGGACTGCGGCATCCCCGACCGGGGCGATGGTGGTGACATTGGCTCCCAACGTGGAGGCGCAGATGGAGAAGTGTGGAGCGTTTCCTCCGGCTTTGCGTTGCTGGCGTACCAGTTCGAGGTTGGCTGATTTTCCTGAGGCGGCGGCGATGCGTTCCGCGCATTGCGCAATGGTCTGGACGCGTTGGTAGTGATCGAGGTCTTGGCGTTCGGCGACGAGATGGAGGATATTGTCCACAAAGGCATCGAATCCCGCCAGAACTTGCATCTGGCGAAAGGGTTCTTGGTCGAGTTTTTGCGCTAACGCCTGTTTGGCCTCCATGTTTTACCTCCGTGTCTGCCAGAATGCAAGAGCCAATAGCAGAGTTGTGACCCCTAGCGCCACTTCCAGGAAATGGCTGCGATGGACATCGGGCTGCGGAAGGGCCTCGCTTTCGACCTCAAAGTCCACGCCCTCTTGGCCCAAAACGGTGATTGGAATGCTCCATTTTACCCGTCCCGCCATCGAATCTACCTGCATTGGGGCTGGTTGCGCCCGCAAAATCCGCCCGGGAACCTGGAGACTGAATTCCCATTTTAATTCCTGGTATAGGGGGGAGAGTATGCGCTCTGCGTAGTCGTCATCCTCATTCGGAAGCCCGGTTTCTAGATGCACGTGCCGTCGAAAGTGCCAGCGCCCACCTGTGGAACAGGACCATTGGATTCCCTGTCTCCACGGGCCGGCCCAGGCGGATTCATCTAGAGAATCCACTCCCGCTGAGTTGCGGAAAATGACGCGTATCCCTTGATGCATGGAGGAATCGGTTTCGTCCTTCCAGAGGGTATCCAAGCGGGTTTGCGCGATTTCTGGAAAGGGGGTGTCGGGAAATAGGGAGATCATGCTGGCGGGGTATTCTGCCTGGAGTATCCAATCCAGATGGCTGTCCCCATGTAGGATTACCTGGTCGCGCACCGGAACGCACCCCAGTAGTGAAAGGGAGATAAGAAGCAGATCCAGCGGACGCATCGCATGCAAATGTAACCTCCCGGGATGTATTTTGACACCATGCGCAAAATCGATAAAGTCCGTTTTATCCAATCGACCCTGGATCAACTTTTCCCGGATCCTCCGATTCCCCTCAATCACCGTGATGCTTATACGCTGCTGGTTGCTGTCGTTCTTTCGGCGCAATGTACCGATGCGATGGTGAACCGGGTGACCCCGGAACTTTTTCGCCGAGCTTCTACTCCGCAGGAGATGATCCGGCTCGATGTGGAGGAAATTCGCAGGATGATTGCGCCTTGTGGCCTTTCTCCGACCAAGGCTCGTAATATTCATGCCTTGTCCCAAATGCTGCTGGAGCGTCATGGGGGTGAGGTCCCTGGAGATTTCTCCTCCCTGGAGGCTCTTCCTGGGGTGGGACATAAAACGGCCTCTGTTGTGATGATTCATGCGTTTCAGGTCCCAGCCTTTCCTGTGGATACGCATATTCATCGTCTGGCTTCGCGTTGGGGATTGAGTGATGGGTCGAGCGTCGAACGCACTGAGAAGGATCTGAAACGCCTATTTCCCAAGGATCAGTGGGAAAAAATTCATTTGCAGATGATTTATTTTGGTCGAAAATTTTGCCCCGCACGGGGGCATGATCCGGCTTTGTGTCCCATTTGTAGGGTTGTTGGGTGACTTTTTCTCCGTGAGAGAACAATTTCCAGGAAACAGTTTTCCACTGCGGTGAAGGCAAGTATATATTACGCGCAGGCTGTTGGGGTCAATTGGTTACGAGGTGTCCTGATGCGAGTAAAGCAATCTCTGCGATTTGTTCTTTTTGGCTCCCTGTTCTGTGCGGGTTTGGTGTCTCCTATTCAGGCGGAGGAGGAGGGAATTGCTTTTGATCCTTTGGTCGCAGAAAGGGAGATGAAGGCCGAGACATTCTCGTCCTCTTCTGGGGGACAGGATTCACTTTCTTCCTCTTCGATCCACGAGTTCTCCTCGGAAGAGATTGGGTCCTCTTCCTCCTCTTTCCCTGGAACGGAATTTTCTTCGGTCTCTTCTGAAACAGCGAGTTCTTTGGCTTCTCCAAATCCGGCTTTTTCTTCCAGCATTTCCTCTCATATCGCGTCCTCTTCTTCCCAAATGTCCTCTTCTTCTCTTGAAATTAAAGAGGAATTGCCCGGATTGCGGGAACCGGAGCTTTCTTTACAAGGTTCCCCTTATTCCCAGGATCCGGGAGAGCTTCCTCCAGACTCCATTCGCCAGGAGGCCGATGGCTTTTCCATGAATTTGGCCAAATTGACGGCCAGGGATACGTTGGTTTATGCGGTTTATGTAGAACGACTTAAGCTGATTCAGGATAGTCTTGCCAGTTTTGCTCGGCAGATTGACTCCATTGCGTTGGAAATTCAAAAAGCGGCTCCCGTTCTGGCTCCGAAGGACGAATTTGAAAAACAGGTGGAGTTCAATGCACGCAAAACCGCTTGGGAAACGAAAATTTCAGAGAAGGTTTGGGCCGCTACATCGGATTTACATAAGCATACGGAATATCTGAACAAGGCCGCTGAGGTGATTCGTGGAATTATGGGCTCGATGCGTGGTTCTTTGCAGATCAGTGCAAAACCAGAAGGAACAAAATTTCGCATAAACGCTTCTCGTGTAGGGAGAACTCCTGCTGCGCTCGATAGCGTCCCTTCGGGGATGGTGCGGGTTCAGTTCCGCAAGGATGGCTATAAATCTTTTGACACGACGATTCAGCTCCTTCCAGGGGAAACAAGAGCCTTGACGGTCCAATTGGAAGAAAAAGGGATCTTTAGCGAGAAAGACGAGGTGGATTTACCCCGCTTGCTGGCGCGTGACTCCGATTCTGTTGTCGTTTATCAACGTCGCATTGCGGTGCTTCGTGCGCGTCAGGTTCAGGTGGACTCTGAAATCGTAACCCTTCTTGCCGAGTTCCCCAAAACCTATCCCAAGTTGGAACCCAAAGCCGTCAACGAAACTCCCGAAGCCTTCCAAAAACGTCGCGGTGCTTGGCAATCGGAAGGAATGCGCCTTTATAAGGGCCTTCAGGAAAAACATGGCCAATATCGAGCCCAATTGGGTCGAGCGATTGATGTTCTGGAGGATTATATTCTGGATCTTCAATCCCGTGTTAAGACAACCCTGGTCTCCGCGTCTGCCATTTTTTTGGGAAAATATAATGCTGACAAAGAGACCTTTGAATTCACCATGGCTGATACCGTCTCCCCGTCGCTCCAATTCTTTTATAGTGGGACGGTTTCGGTGCCTTTGGAGGTTGCCAAAAATTTGAATCGCAGTTCCGATGGCTTTGTGCCCGAAATTCAGTATTTGGGTTACCCCTTTCAATTGGATAGCTCCAGTGTTTATCTCGCTATGACGGGTTTATCCATGACTCATCGTGGAACTACAGCGAAGGTCAATGGAAATTTTTTGGAGCTGGAATCCTTTAAATCCATGCCTGGTTATGCGGATTGGAGGCAACACGCGGATTCCCTGCTGAATGGCACGCTGAAAACACGCGGCTTGGATCTCCAATATGCATTGAACGACGTGATTCAATCCCAACCGCTCCCGCAAAAGGCTCCAGGCAATCCCTGGGGCTGGCGAGCCTGGACCCGGTTGGCCCTTGCGGCGGCTACCGTGGCTTTTGTCGGGGTGGGAATTTATGAGAATCAGCAGGCAGCGGATGAGGCGGATGACGCGAATGCTACGCCACCCGTGACGGACTCTGAAAAACAGAGCGTCCAAGACCATGATGATTTGCGTAACGTTATGTGGATTTGTGCGGGGGTCTCTGCCGGAACCGCTCTGTTGACTTTTGCTTTCTGAACCAATAGGAATTTATGCGTAGCCGTTTCTTCCTTCTTTTGATCAGCGGATTTGTTGCCAGCTGCACCGATCACGTTGCTGAATTGGATCTGGAGGAAAATTCCTCGTCCATTGCAGATACCGAATCCTCTTCTGGGGAGATTTTTTCCTGTGCTTTCTTGGAAAGTTCTGAGACCTCCTCCTCGTCCTCTGAAGAACTCTCTTCCAGCAATGCGTCTTCTCCTGTGTCTAGTTCTTCAGAAAGTTTGATCTCCAGCGCATTCGCTTCTTCAGAATCCGTGTCCATACCCGTTGCGTCTTCTTCCTCGCTTCCTTCCTCTGCGGCGACTTCTTCCTCTGCTTTTTCATCTACAGCGGTTGTCTCTTCTTCCTCCGCTGTGGCCGTTGTTTCTTCCTCTGCGGCGGCTTCCAAACCGGCGATTATTTTTGTGGTAGATGAATCGGTGTATATGGATACTACGCTAGATGAGAGCGGGCCTGCGGATTCGTTGCATTGGCGGGCCAAATTGGTGCGGAACGCGATTGGTGGGTTGCAGGATCGTGGCGTGGCTTGGTTTGCCTACGTGGAATTTGCTACAGAAGCCGGTGCGACGTTGGATAGCCGGGCGACGAAAAGCTGTTCTGGTATCACCAATGTTTATAACGATTCCGTTCTGACCGTCCAACATTTTTTGGAAACATCGGATAGTATTGTTAGCGACTGGAGTGGAGAAACGGGGCCTGTGCAATTGCGTTGCCGCAATAACCGGAATTATGCTTCAGCATTGGATACGGCGAAGTCCATCGCACGAGCTCTAGACACGGTGGACGCATCTGCTGTAGTCTCCGTGATTTTCATCTCTGGAGGAAATCCCACAAAGGATACGTCCAACACCTTCCTCCCTCTAGATACGGCTTACTCTATCCCGGGCGCTTTCCCACCAATTCATGGCTTATTCTTGGGAGATACCACCACCAGCGATGACTCCACCCTGGTCCTTTTGACGGAGAGTTCCACCGGAGGTTCCTTCCATGCCGCTGGGGCTGCGGATACAACAGCCATGGAAAGTGCCATGGAGGCCATTTTGGACGCGATTTTCGGTGAATAGTCCCTGCGAATTTAGGGGACTGGTGCTTGGGCCTTTTCTATCTTATACCCCATATGAGTCAATTGAAATTTTCAACCCCTATTACTGAAGTCCCCCTGTTTCACCAAGGCAAGGTCCGTGACATGTACGACCTGGGCGACGCCTTTCTCATGGTGGCGTCGGACCGCCTGTCCGCCTTCGACGTGGTTCTTCCCACGCCGATTCCTGGCAAGGGCAAGATTCTCAACCAACTGTCCCTGTTTTGGTTCCACCAACTAGGGATGCCGAACCACTTGGTCTCTGCCAATGTGGACGAATATCCGGTGGCCCTGCAAAAGCATAAGGACTATCTGCGCGGTCGCTCTATGATCGTAAAGAAAGCCAATCGACATAGTGTGGAATGCATCGCTCGCGGTTACATCGTCGGTTCCGGTTGGAAGGATTACCAGAAGACTGGAAAAATCTGCGGTCATGTGTTGCCCCAGGGACTCAAACTTTGCTCCAAACTCGACCCTGCGCTGTATACGCCAAGCACAAAGCCCGATGTGGGCCACGATGAAAATATCTCCTTTGAACAGACGATCGACATTGTGGGACACCCGGAGGCAGAACGCCTCCGCGATCTGACGTTGGAGGTTTATTCCAAGGCGCGCGACTATGCGGCGGCGCGGGGTATTATCCTCGCCGACACCAAGTTCGAATTTGGTGAGATCGATGGTAAAACCGTGCTTATCGACGAGGTCCTGACTCCAGATTCCAGCCGCTATTGGCCTGCTGACAAATATCAGGAAGGCGTCAATCAGGAGAGTTTTGATAAGCAGTACATCCGCGACTGGCTGGAAACGCTGGACTGGGGTAAGACCTATCCTGGTCCGGAAATTCCTTCCGAGGTGGTAAAAAAGACCCTGGAAAAGTATGTGGAGATTTTTGTGCGGTTGACTGGAAAGCAGCCGGAACTTTAGTCTTCATGCAAACAGCCGTTTCGAACGCCTATCACTCCGTTGTCGGGTTTTTACGTGCCGCCCGTGCGGACTCCAAGTCTCGCTCCCGTCTTTGGCAGGAGCTGAGTAAGGATCTCGATGATCTTGGCTTGGATTCCGTTTCCCGGAAAGCCATGGGACTTTGGGCCTTGGAAAATCTCGACCGACACCATCCTGAACATGTGCGGATGCGGGTCCTGCATGAAATTGAAGCGCGTTACATTTCTTCAGATGCCATGGGGCGCCTTTTGGAGGCGCAGTATTTGGGGATGCTTTCCCCGGCACAAGTGGAACAGGTGTTGGATGATTTGGGCAGCCGTGAAATGACCCTGGTGGGGGCGGATCACATGCAACATCTGATTGAACATATCTGGTCGCGCAACCTGGCTGGAGTTCGTCATCTGAGGGTAAATTAGTGAGCGGACGCCTCCGCGTCATCGGTGGCGGTCTGGCTGGCTGTGAGGCCTCTTTGCAGCTTGCGGCCTTGGGTTTTGAGGTTGATCTCTACGAAATGCGTCCTCAGAGGGAAACCCCGGCGCATCGTACGGACCACTTGGCCGAATTGGTTTGCTCCAATTCTCTGAAAGGACAGGATGCGAAATCAGCCCATGGCCTTTTTAAAATGGAACTACGCACTCTGGGTTCCTTTTTGCTCCAGGCGGCGGATGAGGCTCGGGTTCCCGCAGGGGAATCCCTGACCGTCGATCGTGCCCGTTTTTCAGCGGCGGTTGAGCGCCTTGTTGCCTCGAATCCGCGGATCCGTTTACATCGGGAGGAGGTGCTCTCCCTGGCGGGGGATGATCGTCCAACCCTACTCGCTGCAGGCCCTCTCTGCTCCGATGCCTTGGCCAGTGATCTCTTTGCTCGCGTGGGTTCTCGGCGTCTGCATTTTTTTGATGCCATTGCGCCGGTGGTGGAGGCGGACAGCATCGACATGGATCATGCCTTCTGGCGCAATCTTTGGGACAAGGGATCGCAAGCGGATTTTCTCAATTGTCCG
>DATIQS010000258.1:0-3146 GCA_035470605.1 Fibrobacteraceae bacterium | reverse complement strand
CTTGGTGTAATTAACACTCACTGCCGGATACTTGATCATGCTCACCTTCACCGAAGGCAGATCGGCGATCAACGGATTGAAACTGAAATTGTCCGAGGCGCTGCTAAACTGGGTCAACTCCATGTAATCGCTGAAGCCATCACCGTCGGTGTCCGTCTTCTTCGGATCCGTGCCGTAGATCACCATCTCGTCGTAGTTGGACAAGCCATCGCCGTCCCAGTCCGAGGTATCCTTGTTGTCCGGCTCAAAGATGATTCCTTCCACAGAGGAAAGCGGAAGCGCCAACAGACCTGCGTTGGCAGAGTTCACGATATTGACATACCCCAGTCCCCCCCCGATGGTGTCCAATGTGATCCGGTTGATTTTTCCCAGCACAAAGGCCTGGGTGGTATCCGACGTTGTCAGGTATAGGGTGTCCTCGTCCTCGGAAAATTTGAGCTGGTCCCCATCCACCAGGACGTGGGTCTGCTCCACGCCGTTCACGTTAACCGTAACCCGGGCGGCAAAAAGAAAGGAGGCGCAGAGAAACAGGGATGCAAGAATCTTGTTCATGGTTCCCCCTCAGCGTACGATCTGGAAAAAGGTATGATTCTTCTGCCCGACCGTAGAAACTGCGGTGGCGACATAGATGCCGTTGCCAAGGACCTTGGCAAGACTCACACTAGCCTGCCCTCCATTGCCGACGGTGGCCTGGAACTGGTGCACCAGGCGCCCGTCTATGGCGCGAATCTCAACTTGGAGATCGGTCCCGGAGGAGGCGGAGAGCATCAGAACATTCCCCAAAGCCTTGATGCCAATGGCGGAGACTGGCGCAATCTTGGCCAACGGGACCGCCGAAACATCAACAGCGGAGGAATCGAAGCTGATCTTTCCCACGGAGGCCAGGTCGTAAGTGTACTGCGTGCCGGAGGACGTGTACAGAGTCATGGTGCCAGCCGTGGCGAAGACTGCTAAGCCCAACAAAAGTTGAAAGAAGCCCGAACCCTTCATCGTATTACTCCTTGCGTATTTTTAAAACTCGACAAATATAACCCTGAAGGTCGCCGCTGACCAGACTGAATCCACACACCGATGTGTCCAAAATTCCCGGTGATGTCGATAGCCGAACCAAGGCCGAAACTTGGATCTCTGCCAGAAATCGAGCAAGCCCGAACGGACAGATCATCTTGCACTCCAAGTCTTTGGCCTCCTTTTGCCTTTGCACAAAACGATAGCGAGATTTAGGATAAGTCGCAGCAACGCGCAAAGCGCCAGGGTTTGAGGTTACTACATTCTTTTAATGATGACGGATTTAGTGGGATTGGATGTCTTTGGACGCTTCGCGGTGGCTTTGGCGCTGGGTTTCGTGGTTGGATTGCAACGAGAAAACGCGTCGGACCAGGAGCACTCGACACCCCTCGCTGGAGTGCGCACCTTCCCTATCGTGAGTCTTCTGGGATGCGGCCTCGCCTGGTTGGGCATCACCACCTCATCTATGTTACCCTTCTCCCTTGGCCTTCTGGTAATCGGAGCGGTGTTGGTCACCCCCCAGCTTTCGCTGTTGCGCGCAGGACAAGGAACGACGACGTTGATGGCCTTATTATTGGCGTATACCATGGGTGGAATTTGTGCTCACGGGCATTTAATCCTGGCGACCTCTCTGGCCGTGGCCCTTACGCTTCTCCTGACCCTTAAGGTGGAACTGCATTCCTTTGCTCATAAGCTGACCCGTAACGATATGGTCGCTTCCCTCAAATTCGCGGTGATCTCCGCCGTGGTCCTCCCCCTTCTTCCCGATCGATACTACGGTCCACTGCAGGTTTTCAACCCATTCACAATTTGGCTCATGGTGGTTTTCATCTCCGGGATTGGTTTTATTGGTTATTTGCTAGTCAAGCTGGTGGGGGCCAATCGGGGCATCGGCTTAACGGGATTTATGGGGGGACTGGCCTCCAGCACAGCCCTCACTCTGAGTTTTACACAGCGCAGTCGGCAGAATCCAGCCTTGTCGAGTTCTCTCGCAACCGGAATTGTCGTCGCCTGGACAGTGATGTACATCCGGGTATTAGGAGTCGTGTGGGCTCTCTCCCCTGCGTTAGGGCATCAATTAGCCCTGCCTATGCTCGTTCCCGTGTTTCCGGGCCTCTTGTGGTGCCTTTGGCTTTGGCGTCGCGGAAAAACATCCGGGCACCAGACCTCGCCAGAATATTCAAACCCCTTCGAACTGGTTCCCGCCATCAAGTTTGTCGGGATTTTGTTGGTCGTTATGCTGATCTCAAAATTAGCGCACCAACATTTTGGGGATTCCGGTCTTTTGATCTCCTCCTTCCTAGCTGGGCTTGCGGATGTGGATGCGATTGCGATTAGCGTTTCCCAGATGAGCGTGCAGGACCTCTCTTTTCCTTTACCGTTAGCGGCAACATCTGTCGTTTTTGCAGGCATCGCCAACACCCTTACCAAAGGGATCATCGCCATCCTTTTCGGGGCACCGGAAATGCGTCGTGCCATCGCTCCAGCGATGGCACTGATGATTGCTTCTGGCGTATTGGCGGTATTCGTACTCCGCATGGGGTGAATATCTAGAGGAGTCCAAAAGAAAAAGGACACCTCCTGCACCGTAGGTTCTAAAGAATGGATTCTTCCAGACGATTCCTCTTCCTTTGTAATTCGTACGGGGATTCCCTGTGCCGAAACCATCGATGATTGGAAAATCTTTCCCAAAAACACAAGTGAACAAGGACGTCTTCGCTGGTGACATCCACTTCCATTCTCCCAATCGTCCCAATTTTGACAAAATAGGGAAAAAGATTGACAAGCCGCCAGTCATTACTATACTTGGACCATCGACGCGGGGTGGAGCAGCCCGGTAGCTCGTTGGGCTCATAACCCAAAGGTCGCAGCGTTCAAATCCTGCCCCCGCTATTACCAGAAAAAAGAGGTTTCCGCAAGGGAACCTCTTTTTTTAGTCCTTTAGGAAAAAAAACCGCGAGCATTGCGGTTTCAAAAACCACCCGCTAGGCGGGTGAGATTCATGCTTAAGCAAAAAAGAGTGTCCCCGGTAGCTGGACTTTTGGGTCCCTCTAAAAATTTCCGTTTGTCCCATTCCAGCTACGGCTGCGCACTCCTGCGTAAAACCACACAAATTGTACACAAAAGAATTACAAGAG
>DATIQS010000257.1:0-2569 GCA_035470605.1 Fibrobacteraceae bacterium | reverse complement strand
CCACCTGAAACGGAGCGTTGGAATCCACAGGAACCGCCACGGGTTGGATGAGGGCGACGGGATTTTGTGCCCAAAGAGTCCCCCAACCCAGGGCGCAAACGGTCAACAAAAGAATCCAAGAACGCATGAGGGGGAGAATATACCTAATCCGGACTGGAAACAGAACGGCATCTCCACGGTTTTCCCGCGGATCGCTGATAGGCGAAACGTTGCCTGGCTACGTTGAAAAATGGGCGGTACTCATCGCTTTTCCAGTCGCGGTAGGTCCAGGGAAAAGCTTGCCAGGAGCCTTTCTCATAATAAAGGGTGGGTTCCACGTAAATGCCATCACGCACATACACGCGTTGTCGTTGATCCTTGGTGGTGGCGAGGAAAAACTGCCCCAGGGTCATGTACCCAGGGTCCACATTTACGGGGCGCAAGCCGCCATTGGCATAAGCCAATTCCAGTTGATTGGTCCATAATTTGATATCCACCACCGATTCCCGGGGAATGGGCTTCTCATAGGCGAGCAACAGTCGGAGTGGAGAATCTCCCAGTTCCTCTCTATAATAATGGGTCCAAATAAATGGGAAAGGGCCCAGGGAGGCGTCCTCTTCTCCGAATTTTTCCAGGAGTGCTTTGCGTGCTCGATCCATCCAGTCAGTCTCTTTGGCTAGAAGTCCGACAACCAGCCGGATGGGGGAGGGGAGGGAAGGTTGGCCCATGGGGCGTAAAATAGCCAAATTGCGAATTCCTGTGGGAACCCTCACGAGTTTTCTGTAAAAAGCGAGTTTACCAAAATTCGCCGTACCGGATTTTTTGGGGGAGGTGTATATTTAGCATGTTTCGTATTGGTGCGCATAAGCGCCTATTTTTTAGTTGTTTGCATGGGAGTTCCTATGAAACGTTATTACCTCTCATTACAGCTTGTCGGCTTGCTGGCTTCGCTTCCTTTGGCCTATGAGGACACGCTTCAGTGGGATATCACTGTTCGCGATTTTGAACCGGATCATGCTGATTTTGAAAATTTTGATGAACGGACCGATTCCATTGCCATTCATCCGCTATCGGAATTAAGTAGCACTTACTCGAGAACTTCTGGAGCGTATCAGTGCTATGGCGAGCGATTTGCAACCTATAACCCGACGGCTGGTGCTGATACGTCATACTGGTCCTGTGAGGACGGTTATGCGTGTAGTGCGGAACATCCGCAGGCTTATTATGGCGCATATACCTTTCCTACGATAGATGCCACTGTGGATGCGGTGGATGGGGATGTCGACAGTATGGCCACCAGTTATACTTGCCATCGTCATGAAGCTTTGGCATACGCCCAAGCCGCAGCGGCGGCAGGGGTGGGAAGTGGTGCCATCAAAAAAACGGTTTGGGAGGAACGCGTCTTTGTGACTCGTGGAATGGTTGCGAATCAACTGTGCATGAGCACAACTCAGGATGGCTGCTCTGGATATACCTCCATTGATGCGGATGATCCTTATACTTGGATTCCACGGCCTTTGCATCCCACCATGGGGTGCCATAGCGATAATTTTGACCAGTGGTTCCAGGACAATAGTGAGTTCAACAAAACCATCAATACCACGATGAGCCTGATTCTGGTTGATGCCTCCACTGGCTTATACACCATCAATTCCAAGACCATGCCTGGCCAGGCCTATTTCCCATTGGATACGGTGACCTCTGTGCCAACTTGGGGCAAGCAAACCTTGAAGTTCTGGTGCCCTCCCTATGATGGGGGTTGGAATGAAACAGGATCAAAATTGAGTAATCTCTGTGAAGATTTGCTCACCGTGTATGGGGGACCGAGAAGTTTGATTTCTGCTGGAAATGCCGCGAACTACTATGGCGCGGATAGTTTACTTCACAACTATTTCTTCACCATCGCCGGCATTACCTCTTTCAAATATCACTCGGGTGATACGTTTATCTTCTCCGGCGATGACGACATGTGGGTGTTTGTGGATGGCTATCTCGTGGCGGATTTGGGTGGCACACACAATCCAGCCGAGGCTCGTCTGGTGATGTCCGATATTGCAAAGGATTTGATTTCCCGTGGGGATACCATGGGGATCGATGCCAGCAATTCATCCACATGGCGCGACACATCTGCCCATTATCTGCATTTTTTCTATGCGGATCGTCAATCCGATGGCTCAAATCTGCGCATTACTACCACCATTTCCGATACCCGGATACCACGTAATGGTTCACCGAAGATAGACCACGCAGAAATTGATGGTGACACTTTGTATCTCTATGTGAACACAGCGCTGAGTGAAGCCACATTATCTGCTATGAATAGTTCTCCCTATTCGGTGGGGAGTAGCTCTAATTATTTCCCCATCATTGGGACGAAGTGGAAAAGCTCTATTACGGCTAATGATGTAGGAGATTTGGATACCACGACCTATTTGGATACTTTGGGGCTGACTGTTTCCTCTATTTTTTATTCGGGCATGAATGATGGTTGGTATGTCTATGGGGTTGTCGCTGATTATTGCGATACCGTTACATGCGATGTAATGACCTCAAAAGTATCCTCAGGGGATTCTCTCTCCTTCAATTTCTA
>DATIQS010000256.1:0-2226 GCA_035470605.1 Fibrobacteraceae bacterium | reverse complement strand
ACACACCATGGAGCACAACGCAATGACTCTCCCGATTCGTATCACCATCCTGCTGAGCTTGACTCTGTTGCTGGGCGGTTGCACAACGACGAGTACGGAATGGGATGAGGGGCGAACCGCTGGTGGCATTTTTGGAATCGTCAATGACTCATTGGCGTTACAAATTTCCAAACGGTGCTATACGACCACCACGGAACGCCTACTATCCACAGATGACGAATATGAATGTTCGCATTCAGGCTTGTACCTTGTGAATTATCGAACAAAACAGTCACCTCTCTGGGGCGATACTTTGGACGATGGCTTTGGATTTATGGGACAACTGACCGATTCCATTGTATATGGAGGAGGAGTGGAAACAAAAATTTCTTTCTGGAGCATAGGACAGAAACCCGTGCATGCGGACATAGGAACATGGTCTGGCTCATGCAGTCCCCGTCTTTACGCGGATAGGGTTCGTCCATGGAAAGGCGGCAAATTTCTGATTCTGGGGACAACCATCCCCGACAGCGGGGACAGTTGCCAGTATGGCGTTCTAGATACATCCACGGGTGTGGTAACACAATCACGCTTCTCTGATACCGACGCCTGGATGGCTGGGTGCGAGGATATCAGCTACTTCGATGGGAAGGCGGTGTGTTTGCGGGCATTCATTGACACAAACCAATACGGCATGGAATTAGTCATTGATTCTGTTGTTCAAGGCTCTTTGCTCTGGGATTCTGCTACCTGGCTTATCACAAAGAATTTGGCTGGCTGGTATGGCTCCCAATTTTGGATCAGTCATCCACTAGAAAATAACGACGGAAGCGTAAATGAACGTGCAGGGACACTACTGTATGCACTGGATACGGTGTCAATGACGATCAATCAAATAGAGCCAAATGTTTGGTTGGACGACTACAATACGTTTAAGACGGATGATGGAACTGTTACCTATACAGGTTCAGATCTGACTGTAACTTCTGGGAGCAACTGATGATGCGTTACTCCTTTGCAATCTTGATTCTGGCCTGTTTGGCCCATGCGGGTAACAAGCCCATGGAAGCTATTACCAACTACAACGTGGTGCTGGTGCATGGGGCGGCCCCTTCTAGTAGTGGCTTTGTGTGTGACGGAACAGAAAGCCCATATTTGGACGCCTATTCTCTCGCGAAAAAATGGGAAACAGGAGATACAAACGCGTGGAATTTGGGCGATGCAGCCAACATGATTGGCTCATATGGAACAACAAAGCGCTTGACTCACTGGCTTAATTCTGTTGTATTTGAATACACTGCGGACACGATCAGTTCCCCATATATTTATGTCCAACGGTCATTTTCAAATCCAGCCAATGCGCCATCTCTCAATGCCCATGAAATTGGAGATAGAAACTGGGTTGGCGAGAACAATTGTTCTTCCAGACGGTCTTTATTCGAGGAGGCGCAGGAGATAAGGGCTGGCGGGCAAGACTCGCTCAAAAGCAAGCGTAACTCGGAAAAATATCGTTTCCTCCCTTCCCGTTACATCCTGATCGCGCACAGCATGGGTGGCGTGGCTTCGCGGGAATATGTGCAGAGCAACTACTACAATGACGATGTAGACAAGGCGCTATTCCTGGATTCCCCTCATGAGGGGACCGAAGCGTTACAGATGCTTATTGACGCCAAGGATCCAATTGAGACTGCGCTCGAAACCGCGCCGCAATATTTTTTGCTTAGCTATGCCTTGTCTCTTTTGGATGAGCCCACTGAAAACCTTCTTTCCTTTCTTGCGTGGTCAAACGGTCTTCAGGCTGCGGCCAAGTTTTCAACAATTCTTGGTCTTGGAGACGGCTATTACGACTATAAGTCAACCGATCCATTAGTTAACTACATCCGCCCAGAGAGCGATAGTATTTCAAATCTGAAAAACAAGCCTTATGTGGATCAGTTGCCTTCCATGCGCCTCATGTATGGGACAGGGGGGTTAACCTTCACAGATCCGAATAGTGGGGCTCTGTATTATACACGTTTCATTATTCCTGATGTGATTATGCAGCCATTGACTAACGTCGTATCGCAACTTATAAAGGACACTCCTGCCGATTTAACTTATATAAATGCTGTTAGCGGAGCTTTTTTGGGGGCGGCGGGCTTTTCTGTTAGAGAAAATGGTACCGCGTTGATCCCTTCATGGTCTGGAAAGGCCAAGAATACGGTAGCCTTGAATGATCCAAGGCTTGATATCCGTAGATTTGAGTTC
>DATIQS010000255.1:0-1693 GCA_035470605.1 Fibrobacteraceae bacterium | reverse complement strand
CTTTGGATCCTTTCTGGCTATTGGGCGGCGGCGTTTCTGGCTCTGCTGTTTCTAGGGCGCAATCCCGGCGCTGCCTGGCAGAGGCGTTTCACCTGGGTGGTGCAATTTTGTTTTGGGAGCCTTTTCAGCGCCCTAGTCGTTTTCTATTTCCGCAGTTCAGGGTCTTTGTTCACCCTGATTTCCGTTGCCATCCTTGTGATTCTCTTATTGTTAAATGAGGCCCTTAAAGACCGTTACGAGCGCCTTGGTTTGTCCTGGTCGATTTTTTGCCTGAGTGGGACCATGTTCCTGAATTTCCTAGTCCCCCATCTGGTGCATAGTGTCGGGACGATCTGGTTTGTGTTGAGCACTCTCCTTGGCTTCCTTCCCATTTACGTGCTTTGGAAACTCTCGCATCGTTCTGCTACGGCGCTTTTGGCTCCTTTGGCTGTATCCGTTGGCATCTTTGGTTTTTGGGCGTTGGATCTGCTTCCTCCGGTACCTCTGGTGATGAAACAGAATATTGTTTGCCGAAATTTTGAGCATCAAGGGGGAGACTATACCTGCCTTGCACCCCAGCAGGGTTTCCTCGTGCGCATGGGACTCGCGGATTTCAAAATCTATCAGGGCGACGAACCGACCTTTGTGCTGAGCTCTGTTTTTGCACCCACGCAGGTGACTGCTGATTTGGAGCACCGCTGGGAAAAATTGGACGAAGTCAAAAATGAATGGAAGGACTACGGCCGCGTTCCTTTTCACATGCAAGGCGGGCGAGCCGCAGGTTGGCGCCTCTATTCCAACAAACAGACGTTAGAGCCTGGCTATTGGCGTGTTCAAACCGCCGTGCGCGACGGGGCCGTGGTGGGTTATACCGAATTTCGGGTTCTGCCTGGTTCCGACCCAGAGGGCACCCCCTATGAACGGGTGATGCTGAAATAGCCAACCTGAAGAGGCCTTTTAGATCATCATGGCTCGTTCTAGTGCCGCTTTTACCACATGATGCATGTCGTAATACTTGTAATCTGCTAGTCGACCACCGAAGAGGTGCCTTGGCTCCACATTCGCTAACGCTTTATATTTGGAAAAAAGGGCGTTGTTCTTTTCATCGTTTACTGGATAGTAGGGATCATCGCCAGGCACCCATTCGTTAGAGTATTCACGTGAAATAACGGTTTGTGGCTGAGTACCATATTCAAAATGTTTGTGCTCAATAATTCGGGTATAAGGTACGGAGGCCTCGGTATAATTGACCACTGCGTTTCCCTGGAAATTGGGAATGTCCAACAATTCTGTTTCAAAACGGACAGAGCGGTATTCCAGAACACCAAATCGGTTGTCATAAAACGCATCGATCGGACCTGTAAACAGAGTGGTTTCCGCCAGAGCGTCAAGAGCGTTCCTGTCCGCAAGGTAATCCACGCCCAGTCGAATTTCAATTCCCTGAAGAAGGGTCTCGAAAATTTGAGTGTAACCACCCATGGGGATGCCCTGGTAAAGATCGTTAAAATAGTTGTTGTCGAAAGACATTCGCACAGGAAGGCGTTTGATGATAAATGCTGGAAGCTCTTTACACTTCCGACCCCATTGCTTTTCTGTATAGCCCTGAATTAACTTTTCATAGATGTCCCGGCCTACCAGTGAAATCGCCTGTTCTTCCAAATTGGCTGGTTCTTTTCCTGCCATTTCGGATCGTTGCTCCTCAATTTTGGCCTGA
>DATIQS010000254.1:0-4857 GCA_035470605.1 Fibrobacteraceae bacterium | reverse complement strand
CAAGGACGCCTCCAGCAAAATATTTGCCTCCATAGACCGTCCCCGCGGCGGAGCATTGGTAGATGTATGCGGTATAGGACGAACCAGCATGATTCGCCGCTCCTTCCTGGTAACCAACGACGCCTCCAACATAGGAAGAATCTTTGCTCGCTGTGACCGTTCCAGAAAAAGTGGATCCGAAAATAGTTGAATAAAGATTTGAACCCGCAATGCCGCCAACGTTGTATGTTCCTGAAATGGAGCCCGTCACGCTACAGCGAAAAATCGAAGAAGGCCTGGTCGTATCCGCGTCTCCATCCTCTCCAATTGCCCCATTGGAACCGACAAGCCCTCCTGTGTTGTAGAGCCCAACAATCGACACGTCTTCCAAATTGAGACTGTCTATGTCCGCTCCATAAGTTGTGCCAAACAGTCCTGTATTTATGGTGTATGGCCATGATCTTAGTGTCGTGTTGATATACAGATTCTTGATCGTATACCCTTTGCCATTATACGTTCCACTAAAGGGATGATAACATGCAGATTGTTGATAGCCTATCGGAGGAAATCCAGCACCACTGTCCCAATTTTCTGTTTCTGCGGCATCAATATCGGCAGTCTGTATATAGTTACTATGCCATTTGGTGGAATCCTGGGAGAGCCAATACAGATTTGCAAGCGACGCAATCTGATATGGATCTGAACTTGTTCCTTTCCCTTCTGGTTTTGTCGCGGTTTGCGCCTGAGCCAAAGAAAGAAACGCAAAAGCGACCCCAAAACGAAAAAAATATTTCATGCTCCGCCTCAATTTTGAATTATTTCGAGTATTTTGCTGTGGCTCCCCAGGGGCCGATGTCGCCGCGAGTGCCGTTTGCATCGAGGAATGCTTTTTTATCGGGAGCCGCATCCAGAGCCGGAGAATACTGGCTGAGACGCCATTTCCCAGCGCCGCTGGGTATAAACACGGGGCGCGGCGCAAGACCGGCTTTGCCGAGGGAATCAGCCTTGTGGTGTCTGGTTGCAAGGGTGGAATCCACCACGTCTGCTGCCGGGGTGGGCTCAAATTTGTCCTTGCGTTTGTACTCTGCTTCCGCTTGTGTCCCCATGAAAACGGGGTCGGCATAGAGATTACCCGCGGCGTCGATAGAGTCGCTCTGGGCATCGGTGCCTTTACGTTTTCCCATCGTTGCCGGGCAATGCCAGCAGTTCGCTTCTCCGTTCTTCCAGAAAAGGTTGTTCTCGACTTTTACTCCCTTGCGGGAATCCGCCCAGACCCCGTAGTTGGGGTTTTCGTAAAAAATGTTGGCAATCATGTCTGGTGCGGCGAATTGCAGGAATACCCCCGCCGAGGTGTTGTGAACGAACAGGTTGTTGGTGATCTGGAGATTCGCTTTCTCTCCCAAGAAAATTCCCGTGTTGTTTCCCTCAAAAATGCAGTTTTCCACGGGAAATGAGGTCCGTTCCGCCTGGAGGGCGTGATTCGCTCCCGAAATATGGAGGCACTGAATTTGTGCGGCTCCGGGATCTTGCTTGTGGACTCGGAGACCATCCCAAAGGACCTTTCCCTGTTGGGGGTGCTCTGGACGAATAATCACGGGAGATTCTGGAGTCCCTTTGACAAAGAACGCTCCATCCACCTTAATAGATACATACTGGCTGTCTGACCAATCCAACTGTTTGAGGTCCTGCTCGCAGGAATCCTTGGCTGCCACCACAATCTCCACACCCGCTTCAATGGTCAGACGTGATGCGGGGGGGACATAAATATCTCCAATAATCCGATATGGCGATCGGTCTTTGGAGAGGGTGGTGGGCATATAGAGCATACCGCACAGATCGGTCGCCCCGGCTAAACCGGAACAGACCGCAAGCAGAAAAAACGGTCTTGAAAATCCCATCATTGGGAATCTAGGTAAAAAGAGACGTTTTTTCTAGGTTTGGACGGCTTTTGCGCAATCCCCGATTCCTGCTTTAGAATAGATTACAAAGGATGCCTGAACAAGATTTCATTTCCTACGCGGAACGTACCGAAATTCCAGAGCCCCGGAGTCGGCTTACTCGGGCTGTAGAGAAAATTTGGAGTGTCCTTTTTCAGCAGACCCTGCTGTTTGCTTTGGTCCTGGCGATTGTTTTGCATTTGTCTCTTGTCCTTATGGTTCGTCTCACTGGTGTGAACGAGCCTTGGTTCGCCTTTACGGTGGCTTCTGCTGTGCGCATGATTTTTTTGTGCGGATTTTTTTATTTGATGTTTCATCTGTTCTTTTGGCTTAGCCACTGGAAATTATTGGAGGCGGACCAGAAGGTTGCGGCGATATCGGAACAGAATTTGCGGATCCAGCAGGAGTCCGTTCAGGGTTTTGCGAAAATTTCAGAGGCTCGGGATTTGAGCACAGGGCAGCATATCCAACGGATGAAGGAATATGCGCGGATTATCGCTCAGTCCTTGTCTACAATGCCCAAGTTCCGAGACAGCGTGACTCCTGCGTTTGTCCAGGATGTCTATATCGCGGCCCCTCTGCACGATATTGGTAAGGTCGGGACCAAAGATGAAATTCTGCGTAAACGAGGCAAGTTGTCCGGCGAAGAATTTGAATTGATGAAGATGCACACCATTGTGGGTGGCGATCTGATGGCTGAATTGGAAGAGAAACTTCCAGGAACTTCCTTTTTCTCTCGCGGTCGGGAAATCGCTTATCATCACCACCAACGCTGGGATGGCACTGGATATCCCAACATTCTCAACCTGGGAAAATCGGTGATTTATTTTGTGGAACCGGGGGTGGGTCATCCTTTGAAGGGCGAGGAAATCCCTCTTTCCGCTCGCATTGTCGCTTTGGCGGATGTATACGACGCCTTGCGTTCACGCCGGGTTTATAAGGAACCCTTCACCCATGAAGTCGCACGGGATATGATCCTCCAGGAGAAAGGGAAACATTTCGATCCTGATGTGGTGGACGCTTTCCTCGCGGCAGAAGCGGAAATTCTGCAGATCGCGGTGAATTTCAAGGATTGAAATATTTATGCGTATTGTCTTTATGGGCACTCCAGAATTTTCGGTCGCCTTTTTACAACATCTACAGGCCTCCTCCCATCAGCTCGTTGCGGTTGTTACGCAACCCGATCGCCCCGCCGGCCGGGGGCGTCAGCTTGCGCCACCCCCAGTGAAGGTCGCCGCACAAGCGCTGGAACTACCGGTTTTGCAACCCACTAATTTGCGTGATCCTGCGCTGGAGGCGGAGTTGCGGGCTTTTCAGGCAGATCTTTTTGTCGTCGTGGCCTTTTCCATTTTGCCGAAGAATCTCCTTGGCGCGTCCCGTTCTGGGGCGGTCAATCTGCATGGGAGTCTGTTGCCTTGTTATCGAGGTGCGGCGCCGGTGCAATGGGCTGTGGCGAACGGTGATCCAGAAACGGGTGTGACGGTTTTTTTGCTGGACGAAAAGATGGATCATGGCCCCATTCTTGTGCAGGAACGTTTACCTATCGGTCCCGAAGAAACCGGAGCAGAGGTGCTGGCTCGTATGGCGTCTCTGGGGTGCATCGCTTTGGATAAGGCATTAGAGGGCCTTCAAAATGGTCAGTTGCAATCTCTCCCCCAAAACCACGGTGCCGCAAGTCCTGCCCCAAAGTTGCGCAAGGAAGACGGACGCCTCGATTGGAACAAGTCGGCGCAAGAGTTGCACAATCGCATTCGGGCATTTCAGCCATGGCCGGGGGGCTATACGATCTTGCGCGGTCGTTTGTTGCATATTCACCGCTGTTTGGCTTGCCCTGAAAAACAAGATTTAGCTCCCGGATTTGTTCAAGTCGATGCGGGGCGTATGTGGGTAGGTACCGGGGTAGGGGCTTTGGAGTTGCTCAATGTACAGGCGGAAGGCCGTAAGCCGATGAGTGTTTCTGAATTTGTGCGAGGCCTCCAGTCCACCCAAGGTTTGCAATGTCTGTAGCCAGTGTGCATGTGGCTGGACTTCCTCCACGCAGATTGGCGTGGGAAGCGTTGCATACGTGGCTGTGTGATGGGGCTACCGTGCAGGAAACCTTGCAAGCAAAGGCCCTCCAACTCCCTGAACGCGATCGCGCCCTGGCCTGGGAATTGGCATTAGGAACCTGTCGCCATTACCGCCACCTCCAATATGCGGTTCGCCATTTCAGCCATCGAGCGCCGGCTCAACCTGTAGAAATCGCCTTATGTCTTGGACTCTATCAGTTGCAGAAAATGCAAAAAATTCCTCCCCATGCCGCCGTCCATGTGACTGTAGCACTGGTGCGGGTCCAATCAGGTGAAGCGGCTGGCCGATTTGCGAATGCAATTTTGCAACGCTCCTTGCGTGAAGGAGTTCCGCCGCCTCCGAAGAATGATCTTGCCAAAATTGCGATTGGTTATTCGATGCCAGACTGGTTGGTACGCAAATGGATGCGCGATCAGGGTGATGATTTGGAGGCAGTCCGCCTTCGTTGTGAACAGGCGCGAGCCATTCCGAGTCAGTGGGTTCGAATTCGTCCAGCCCGTATTTCTATGGAGAAATTTCTCCGCACGTTTGATCTGCTGGAAGCGCGTATATGGGAGGATTGTTGGGTGGAGGTGGGGCACCATCTGGGACGCCTTTTGCAAAGTCCCGAATTCCGGAGTGGAGATTTTTCTGTGCAAAATCCGGCGGCGGAATTGTTGGTCCGTCTGTTGGATGCACAACCTGGACAATCCGTTTGGGACGCCTGTGCGGCTCCTGGAGGAAAAACGGCTTTAATCTTAGAACGGCAGCCTCAGGTGCAGCTTTTGGCTAGCGATGTGGATTCCAAACGCCTCGCTCGTATGCAGGATTTGCGCAAACGCTTGGGCTATATCGGGCTTCACATCGAAGTGCGGGATGCGACCGCATCGGG
>DATIQS010000253.1:0-8476 GCA_035470605.1 Fibrobacteraceae bacterium | reverse complement strand
AACTTCGTGCCAAGGTGGTGGGGAACACGGAACGGGGCGTTTAGGGTAAAAGGTAGAGAGCTAGACTCTGATGTTTTCAGAATGTCCATCTCTAACCTTTACCCTCTAACCTCTACCCTCTAACCTGGTTGTCGTTCAGAGCCTCCATCCCATCCTGTCAGAAAAGGAGCGCCCCTACAAAGCGCCCTACTGCAGCTTACTGAAATTGGGCGTAAGCGTTGAGCAATCCGTGAGCGTTGGAATCGTGACCGTGACATGCAGGGAGTCGCGGACCATGCTTACCGCCCAGAGACCCGTGCCGAGTTCGCAATTCGCCATTTTGACTCGGTTAGTCGCATAGAAATGCCCTGTAAGGCTTGTGGATGTGCTGTCGGTGTAACGAAAGTTCGCTGTTTGGGAAACCGAATCCCCGGTCGTTCCCCCAGGAGGAATATACCCGATGGCAGCAAAGCCCCCGGTGCTATCCTTTTCCAGCACATAACTGGTGATCAGTTTAGCCCAGCTCCCCGCTGCAGGCCCAATCTCAGATGCCTTGGCCTTGCCCGTCATACCCAGCATTTTGGGCACAGCGATGGCGGCTAAAATACCAATGATGACGATCACCACCATCACTTCAATCAATGTGAAACCCTTCTTCATGTTACCCCCAATGCGTGATTCTATGCAAAAAAGGGAAGCGTTTCCGCTTCCCTTAACAATCTTTAATTTGCATGATTATTGAATTTTCGAGAAATTTGGAGTCAAAATTTCACAGCTGTCATTTGCAACTGAGGCTGTGTCGGCCATTGTTGCAAATGTGAATGTAACAGTCCACACAGCAGCTTTGTGGATAATGCAATCATTCAATTTTACTTTGTTAGACGCACTCCATTTCGCAACGCCATCTGTAGAAGCATCTGCATAAATGAAAACACTAGTTTCGGACGAGTCCCCACTTGAAGACACTGTTCCAGGAGGGATGTAACCAATTTCTTTAAATGTTCCAATGGTGTCTTTCTCGGCCGTATATGCCGCAATCACCTTGGCCCAGTTGCCGGCTGCAGGACCGACTTCGGAAGCCTTGGCCTTGGCGGACATGCCGAACATTTTGGGAACTGCGATGGCAGCGAGAATACCGATGATCACGATCACGACCATCAGCTCAATGAGTGTAAAACCCTTTTTCATGATGTCTCCTTGTGTATTGGGAACCCGGAAGGATTACCAGGATCTTGTGAATCAAATTATCCCCAAAAAACCCCTGCGTCAAGTACAGGCGTCATGGATTTGTCATTCCAATGTAAAATAGCCCTGAATTTGACGATTTTCAAGGCTTTTTTATCGTCAATTGTCATGGAGTGTTCTCAAATTGAGTGGAAGCGTCGATTTTTTGCGCCATTCCCTTATATTCGGTGGACTGGGGGACTTTTCTAAATTGTTTCGATGCGTTTTTTGAGGGAAATCTGCTGGATTTTGTCTCAGCCGTTTTCTTTTTCCGTTTCCTTCGCTCTGCGTCTTGGGGCGTTCCTGTTCAGGCCTTCGAGGGCTTCTGGTCATTCCCCCTGGGTGATTGGGGGACATCGGGGGCGCCTTCATGCAGACAATGCGGGGGAATTGCACGATTTCTTGTTGCGGACAAAGAGCATTCCGGTGATCTGGGTGGGCAATGGCCCGGTTGTGCGGCAGTTGCACGCCCAAGGAATCCCCACTTTACGTAGAAATTCTCTATCCGCCAAATTGGCGATTCTCCGTGCTCCCGTGGTGATTTATTCCCATGGGGAGGATGATCTCGATCAGTATGCGCTCTTGTGGCGCAAGGCCCTCGGGTTTCGCGTTTACTTGAATCATTGCCTGAACCATCTCAAGGCGGGCCAGTGTATGCGCAAGGATTTCCAAGCCATGGGATTTCTGCGTCGGGCCCTTTTTCGCTGGACCATGGTGGATTTTGATCTGCTGCCGGCGAGTTCTGAGCTGGAACGGAAACATTTCGTGCAGAGCCTTCCGCATCTGGAGTCGCGCATTAAGGTCGGTGGCGGCGCGCATCTCGACGGGATCATTCGCAGGTCCCAAGAGCCCACGGACCGGCGTCTCCTTTGGTTTCCCACCTTTCGAGAGGGCCGCGAGGAGCGCCTCGGATTGGAGGCACGCATTCGTGAAGTGATGGGGAATGCGGCGTTAGTATCTTGGTTGCGGCAGGAACATCGTACCCTCTTTATTTGCCGTCACATCAATTCGGGGTACGGAGATTTCGCGACTTCTGCGGACTCCCCAATCCAGCTTTGTCCGGCATCGGCATTGGACGAAATGCTCGCCCATAGTGAGTTGTTGATTTCCGATTATTCGGGCGTTTCCACGGATTGGCTGGTGATGGACCGTCCAGCGATTTTTTTCCCGTTTGATATGGATGCCTATTTGCGGCATCGTAACTTCTACATTTCCTACGAAGACTACCATTATGGTCCTTTGGTGCACGACAGCGCGGAGCTGGTGCGCCTTCTCGTTTCAAACCAATGGCAGAATTTGGCGCCCTGGACAGAGCGCCGCGCATACTGGAAATCACGCATGTTCCCGATGACAGAGCCTGGTTATGCGGCATCTACATTCGCCGTCATCCAACAACATTTGTCCCCCTCAGCAGAAGGGAATCGGAATCATTTATGATGCAGACATTCTTTTCACGGAAATCCTCCAGCCAAGAAGACTTCTGGCTGTGGCGCACCACTCTGATTTTTCTGACATTGCGCATCGTGTCGCTCTGTCTCCATTTCCTGGGCAGCAGTCCCTATGGAGGCCGACTGGTTGAGTCTCCTGAACGATTCCTTTTTAATTCCATTTTCATTGAAGCCGGGGTGATTCTGGGCCTGTTTTTGTTGTTCCGCCTGTTGAGTTGGACCTTTGGACTCCATGGATGGCTTTTGCGTCTGCCCTTTGTATTGCTTTCGAGTCTATACCTGGCATTTGCACAGGTGGATCTGGAATTTGTGCGCTGGCTGGGGGAACATATCACCCTGTCTTTTATCCGGAATTATTTTCAGGCCACCGATGGTCACATGCTGGGCAACATCATTCTGTCTGATAAGTTTGCAACCTTTGCGGCGTTGTTTCAGATTTGTCTCCCGTTTGGAATTTCCGTTTGGATGGTGCGCAAGCCCTGGTTGCGACCCTGTTCTCGTCGGACATGGGTTCTCGGATTCGTGGCTTTCCTCTTATTCGTATCCTCTCCTATGTGGTTCATGCCGAGCGAAAAACGCTGGCGTCGTATTCGTCCGGTTGCGGTGAGTATTGGTGTGGATCTGGGACGCCAGTTTCTTGGGTTGGAGCGTCCCAAACATCCGCGGCAGGCTTATGCGGATTTGATCCATTATGTAGAAACGGGCCACTTGGCGGATCAACCTCTAGATTCTATCCCCAAGTTCCCTTTTTATCACCCGACTGGACCAGGAAAAATCCCTGCGGAGGAATTCCAAAAGTTGCCGCGTTCGCTGCGTCCGAATATCGTTTATATCACCTTTGAAACCTGGCGTGGTTGGAAAACCGGCCTGGTGCATGACACGACTCTACCGAGTTATACACCTATTCTGGATTCCATCATTGAGCACGAGGCTTATTATTTCCCTTATACTCATTCCCTTGGGTTCCCAAGCGTTGAGGGCACGCAAAATATTCATTTGGGCACGTGGCCCCATTTTAATAAAATCGTAATCTCTAGTTATCTGAATGATCGCTGGAAGTCCCTCCCTGAAATTTTCCATGACCTCGGATACCAGACAAAAATTATTGTTGGGGCGGATCCGTCCTTCTCGAACCTGACTCCATGGTTTACTCGTTGGTACCAAGACACGGAATACAGCGAGGCGTATACCCAGGATGGCCCACTCATCGATCGTTTTATCCAGGAACTCGATACCATTAACCGGGACATTCCCTTTTTCCTCATGACCTGGACGGTGACGACGCATCCGCCTTATACGATTCCTGAATCGGAGGGGATTCCCATAGCCAAGACGGATGATGAACGTTATAACCAGGCGCTGCGTTATGCGGAGAAGCAGATCGTCCGTCTGATTGATCATCTGAAAAAGAGCGATTTATGGGATAATACGATTATTGTCATCGTGGGAGACCATGCGCAGCCGGAGACGCATGCCCGCAATAATACCGATGTGGCCGGCCCTTTTACTCCAGGACATACCTGGGTGCATACGGCATTTCTGGGAGGCTGGCCAGGACTTCCCAAGCCGCAACGCAACGAAGAAACCGTGCCCTCAATTGATATTGCACCGACATTGTTGGAAATGGTGAATGCAAGCGCTCCCAACCATTTCATGGGCCATAGTATGCTACATCCACAAAGTCGAGAATTTCTGAGTTTCCGTTGGAATACTGTAGCGCTACATCGGGAAAATGAGCGTCTCCTTTTTGACATGTTCGCCAACTCGGAAATGTGGTTCAAACTGGACAAATCCAATAAACGCGACTACGCTCTGCTTTCTGGGCATCACGCAGTCCATCGTGACACCCCTCCCTGGTCGTTCGATAAAGAACGTTACCGCGACATGATTCTTGCATTTGGAGAACTGTTGGACCAGGATCGCATCTTCCCCCGCGATGAGCGACGACGAGGGGTGTACGTCCATAAGTAACCAAAATGAATGTCCCCCTTTCCTAACGGAAGACATGCCTAGAAAATCCTTGTGGAGACGCTCCGCATTCGGGACCCTGTCGTGCAAAAAATCCCCATGGACAAGGGGGCTTATCTGATGCAAAAGCTACCTTGGGCCAAGAGATTTAGTCATGGGATTTGACGGCGAAGATCGTAAAAAGGTTGCTCGAGGAACATTATTCAATGTTCTGGGAGGGGCTTCTTTAGCAGCGAGTAAGGCGTTTCAGTTCGTTTTGCGGCGTCTTTTTGGCGGTCCTGCTTTTGGATTGTACGCCATTACCTATGGGGTAATGGAGCTTTGCGCGAATTTTTTGTTGGGTGGTTTTGGCGATGCCCTTACATATCACCTATCTCAGCATCTACATGCACCAAAAAACACAGAGGAAGAACGCCTGGCGCGGGATCGCGGGCTTTATGCGGCACTTGCGTCCGGCTTGCGAACCCCTGTACTGATTGCACTTGCTCTGGCAGTGGCGATCTGGTTTGGGGCGGGGTGGTTGCATAGCGTATTGTGGAGCGTTCAGGATCGAGAAATCGTCCACCTGCTGCGCGTGGTGATCTGGGCGTTACCCCTGCTTACTGTAGTGCATCTGCTAGCGGAAACCACCCGGGCGCATTTGGATATGCGCCTACCCGTGCTGGTGGTACAAACCCTGTTTCCCTTGCTTTCCATAGGTTTTGCGTTGTTTTTGCATTGGCACTTCCATTGGGGAATTGTTTGCATGGCCTATGGCCTTGTGGGGTCTCTGCTCTGTTGTCTCCCTGTGGTGATTTGGGGGTTCAGTCGTTACTACAGCCTGGGACGTACGCTGCTGGCCATTGTACGAGGCGATGGAGATCCTGAGATCCGACGGTTCGCGATTCCCCAATGCTTGAACATGGCATCCAATCTGGGACTGGTCAAACTTGATTCATTGATGCTCTCCATTTGGGTGAATGCTGATGCGGTTGGAATTTATGTGCTGCTGACGGAATTAACCCAGTTGGTGCGTTTGCCCAAAATGGCGTTCTCTGGCGTGTTTGGTCCTCTGGTGGCCAAGTACCAACGTCAGGGAAACCGGGCTGGCATTGCGGAGAGTTTGGCTTCTCTGGCTCAAATCACAGCGTTTATCGGAATTTTGACTTTGGTCCCGGTTCATCTCTTTTATCCAGAATTCATTCTAGGACAAGGCAAATCTTGGGTTTTTCCCTTGGGCATCATCTGGTTGCTAAGTGTGGGGCCCCTGATGAGTATTCATTTCGGTCTGGCCGGGAATCTTCTACTGATGACGGGCCATTCCCGTCTGCTGCTGCTGAATTCCCTTGGATCATTGGCCTTAAATGCTCTCCTAGATCTTTTGCTTATTCCCATTTGGGGTGTTTCGGGTGCTGCTATCGCTACCGCAGTATCCAATTTGTTGATTTCGTCCCTACAAATTTATGAGATGGGCCGTCTGGAACGCTTTCACTTTTCTTGGCATCTCTATCATCGCACTACGATTTTTCTCCTACTCGTTGGGGTGATTTTGGTCTTGATTCAGGGACACAGTTTGCATCTGCGCTTCGCTGTCTGGGGACTGGCATGGTTGGGATTAGCGGCAAGCGCGCTCTGGATTCCAGGCCCCCAAAGACACCCTTTATGGGGATTTGCGGAGAAACTGCGCCAAACGTCACGTTAAATCCGCCACGGAGTTTGGGTCGCGAAACCCGTGCCGAACTCCGCGCGCTCCGCGAGAGTCTCCTTCCACAACGAGGCACTGCGAACTTCGTGCCGTAAAATTTTACAGAACAATCTGGTGCATGGATTCGTTTTCATTCGTCCAACAGGGTGGAGGGCGGGGGAGGCTCTAGAACCACCCCAAACATTCTTCCTCTACAAATGACTCCTGATGGAGCATCATGCTGCAGTCCGCCACGGAGTTTAGGCTGCGAAACCAGTGCCGAACTCCGTGTGAATCCACCCGCCCCGATGTCTGCACAACGACCTCACGATTATCTCGTCCGTCGTGAGGCCATTTCTAAGGCTGCAAAGTGCTATTTTTTACACGAAAAGAATCCCCATTGGGGTAAGGAGTTTTCGAATGTCGTTCCGCGCTTTGACTTGTGGATCCCTAGTGTGTGGCTTGCTGATTTTCCCTCTCGTGGCTCAAGAAGAAAATGAGGATTCATTAGCCCTTGCGCTCCCCTCCTGTCCAACAGTGGATTCGCTGAAAATCGTCAAGAAAAAGAAGGCTCTCAAGGCATTAAAAATTCGTGTTGCAGAAATAGCCCTGGATTCCTCGCAGTGTGTGGAACCTTTACATAAGATTTGGGGTGATCGAAACGCAAATTGGAAAAAATTACGCAAGTCTCTGCCGGATCGCCAGCCTGATGCGATGCTACAACTCTATGGCACAAAAAAATTAAAGGCGGACGAGCGGAAAACCATCTTCTTTTCAAAAAAAGTTATCGATTCCCTGACTTGCGTAAGCCTTGCGGACAGCGTGGGTCTAGAGGCATTGTCTGGGAAAAACTGGTTACAGAAAAGTTCCCGCTGGGATTCACTGGATTTTCCCTGTAAGACCTATTTGACGGAACGTGTGCAACCCCTCATTGAAGCCCTGCCGGATTCCGCCATGCGCCGGGCTAAAATGTTGGCGGTGTATCCAGAAATTTGGTTTGATCAGTACGCAGAATCCTCCAACGACAGCGAAAAGGTGGCCTATGCGACGAATCCCTCTTTACATGATTCTACGCATTGCAACTATGTGGATTACGCAACGGCGGATTTGCTGGAGCAGCATGGATCTCCTGCCAATGCCTGCCAGGCTTACATTCATGAACGTTGGGGAGCACCGTTGTTGCGCATGGCGTTCCGCAAGTCCTACAAACCCGCCATACTCGCTCAAATTAACAAGCGTCTAACTGCCGTGACTCCAGAAAATTTGGATTCGATTCAAGGCCTGCTGGACACCATTGAAATCTTATTCGGCGATGGTGAGTCTTGGGAAGTGTTGGACTCCCTAGAAGTTTCTGTGCTAAATCTGATCGCGAAGAATCCCATAGCGATCAAACAATTTCAGGATCCTACCGCCACCATGCTACTGGCAGCCTTTGACGCTCAATTGACGCTCTTATGCGATTACCCCAATGTTACGGATCGAATGTTAGGGAAACTCCTCTCGGACCGTGCTGCCGATGGCAAACCCCTGCCTACTGAGGAAGAACGGCAACAATTGGATTCTTGTTTGGCTCCTGATCTTTCTGGAGCATTACATCGTTTTCTTGATCAGCTCCAGCAAGAGGGACCATGACCTATCCCATTCAAGAAGCCCAATACCGGCAATTCCTTATCCAAAAAGGGATGCTCTTCACACAGGAAAGGGCCACCATCTTAAAATTAGTGCTGACTCGTACAGATCATTTCAGCGTCGATGATCTTCTGTTTCAGGTTCAAAAAGAAAACCTAAATGTATCAAGGGCAACCTTATACCGAAATCTAAAATTGCTGGAGCAGGCCGGGATCTTGGTTGAAGCGGATTTCGGGCACGGACATACGCATTACGAACGGGCTATGGGGACCCCTCCCCATGAGCACCTCGTCTGCAGCAATTGTAAAGCGATTACGGAGGTTCGCACCTCCCAACTCACGGATGCTGTCCAAAAAATTGCAAAATCGCAAGGTTTTTCCCTGGACCATTACCAACTCCAAATTTTTGGTACCTGTAAGAATTGTCAAAAGAAAAAAGCGTCCCGCCATTGATGGAATAAAATCTTTTCGATTTTGGCATCTTGCACTTTTTGCGAATGTTGGATAGGATGTCCCCATCGCAAGAAGGAATAGCCTCCCAAGGCTCTGGCAGGACGCCAAATGAA
>DATIQS010000252.1:0-4310 GCA_035470605.1 Fibrobacteraceae bacterium | reverse complement strand
TTTCCATTAATGGCGAATCGAAGGGGACTACGCCATCGAAGGTTTCTCTTCTGGGCACTCGCTCTGCTGTTTTGACCCTCTCTAAAGAGGGATATTATACGAAATGTCGGATTTTAAAACCAAAGCCAGGCAATACCTTGGATGTCGGAGAATTGCTTACCGAGAAAAAGGACATAGAGACTCCCTCCACCAAGTTTAAACTGAAATGTTTAGAGGTCTCTAGAAAGAAGGATCCTGCGGCTGTGAAGGATTTGCGCTCTGCATTGCAGGACCAGATTGACCGCTGGCCTAAGGAATCTAAGGCTTTGATTGAAAAGCAAATGGCTCTTTATCCTCCCAATCCAAGTCAAGGAAGCGATGAAGGGGTGGAGGATTATCAGACGCGTACAGACGCTTGGGAGAAGGATAGAGATGCGGAAGAGGAGCGTCAACAAGGGGTTGCGGATCAATGTGCCCATGATTTGGATTCTCTGGTCGAATTATTGGATCAAGATCAAGACGCTACTGCGGCTTCCCCGATGCTTTACTCCTTTTCAGAATCTTCCTCTTCGATGTCTTCGTCCTCTGAATATGAAGAGGATCGCTCGTCGGAATCCGAGGTGGGATCCGATGAATACGACTCTAGCGAGGACACTGCAGAATCCAATTATGTGGAACGAGATACGGATGATTCTTACGCGGAGGATTCCGATGCAAGGGACGAGGCTGTTGACGATGCGGTAAATGATATGGATGCGAGATTCGGACGGGGCGATGAATATCGAAAGTGGGGTGCCTGGGCTTTGGTGGCTACCGCTGTCGGTTCTGGAGTTGTCGCTGTTTTGCAGCACATGAAATACTCCGATGCGAAGACTGATTACGATGATGCAAAAGAAAATTTGGACGATTTGCACGATAATATCGATAGTGCTTGTAGCCAGAATTTCCCATCCAATTATGATTATTGCGTGGAAGCCTTAACGGCGAGTGAGACGGTTCAGCAATATCAGGAAGTCGTGGATCATAATAAGAGTGTGATGAATTCCTATGCATCTGGCCGTAATGTCTTTCTTGTGTTTACGGCAGCTTCCGTTGCTGGGTCGGTAATTCTATTCACCTGGTAATCCATTTTGCAGACGGGTTCTTTCGCAGAGATTTTTGTAGAAGGACTGGAGTTTGAGTGCGTAATTGGTGACTTGCCTTATGAAAGGGAAGTCCCGCAACGCGTTCGAATGGATTTGTCGATATGGGTTGACTCGGATCGCGTTGCCCATTCTGATTCTTTGCAGGATAGCGTGAATTATGTAGCTCTGGCGGAGATGGCTCAGAAAACAGCCGTTTTGGGTCGTTTCCGTTTAGTGGAACGTTTGGCTTCAGAAATTTTGAAGAACACGAAGGCCAAATGGCCTGAAATTGTACGTGCCGTTGTGGTGGTTCGTAAATTTTCTCTTTCTAATGCGGCTTGTAGCGGGGTTCGTTGTGGATTTTCACGCCTCGAAGAACCGTTCTAGCGTTCCTTTTATAGATTTGATTCAGGTTTGGTGGATTGGGATCACTCTGGACCGGAGAATCCTATGAGAAGAATTTCATTGCCGATTTTTGCTGTGTTGTTTTTGGCTGCTTCTGGGATAGCGCAGACGCGTGGAATCGGCGCGGGTGGATATGTGCAGGCCGGTAATGCTGGTGAAACTGGTGGTTTGAATGCCAAGTTGTTTCTTACGCCAGCTACGGCTGTGGATTTCAGCATGAGCGTTGAAACGGACCCTTTTGGGCAAAGCATGGGCTTTTATGCTAGCTATTTAATGCATTACTGGGATCTTATTCCGGTTCATGAGGGAAAATTGCCTTTATATGTTGGCCCGAATCTTGGGGTAGGGGTGTGGTCCAATTCTGGGGGAGGAACAGCCTTGCGTGCAGGAGCGATTGGAGGAATGGCCTATTGTCTTCCCCAAGGGACGGCTCCGATTGATATCTATGTGCAATTAAATCCAACGTTTGAATATAATACTGCGGATAATGCTTTGCGCATGGATATGTATTTGCAGTTGGGCGTTCGTTTCTTCTTCGATAATTAACGTGCAATCCTCATTCATGCTTTTTTTGGGAGGGGGTTGTGGGGCTTTGGTTCGATATTTTTGTTCCCAGGGGCTTCAAACCCGTTTTTTATGGGCGGCACCTTGGTCAATTGCCGGAGTGAATCTTTCCGGGTCATTTTTGATCGGCATGACAATGATGTGGGCCCTGCAAGGGGGGCTGACGGGAAATTTGCGTTTGTTTTTGGTGACGGGTTTCCTGGGTGGATTCACCACTTTTTCCACTTTTGCTTTGGATCTTTTCCAGTATTTGCGAGATGGGGATATTCGGTCCTTTTTACTTTTGGCTTTGGTCTCAAACGTCGGAGCCATCCTGGCTGCCGCCTCTGGTTTCGGTGTCGCTAGACTGTTTTTCCGTTGAAAAACGAAGTGCTTTTTTTTCGGGTTATCATCCTTCGCCGCGAGGATGTGCCTTACGGTAGGCTTCTTTCAGCCGTTCTGGAGTAATGTGCGTATAAACTTGCGTTGTGGAAAGAGAGCTGTGCCCCAGCATTTCTTTTACGGCTAAGAGGTCGGCTCCTTGGTCTAAAAGATGACTGGCAAAGGAGTGCCGTAGCATATGAGGAGAGGCTTGGCCTTCCCAACCAGAATCCCGAAGGATGCGATGAATGTCGTTTTGCATGGTGCGTGGCGAAAGTGCTTGGTTTTGAGGATTCAGGAACAGCGTTTCCCCGGGTAGGGGATCATGTCCGCGCTTTCGGAGCAGGTCCCGATATTGTTCCAGCCACTGCAACGTACTTTGGGTTACGGGGACAATACGGGTTTTGGTGCCCTTTCCCTTGACGCGTAAAGTCCTGGCGGATGGATCGATGTCTTGCCAGCGGGCGCCCGCGCATTCTGACAGACGGATTCCAGAGCCATAAAAGAGTTCCAGAAGGGTTCGGCCTCGTAAAGAGGTTTCCTTTTGTAGGTCCGTCGTGGGGAGGTGTTCTGGCTCTAGTTCTCGTTCCGAGAGAAAACTCACCAGGCGTTGCGCCCGTTTGGGCATGGAAATTGTCTGTGCCGGACTTTGCGAAAGCCATCCAGACCTGACCAAATATTTTCCAAAACTGCGCTGACAGGCAATTGCTTGGGCAACGGTTGCTGTGGAAAGATTTTTTTGGGTCCGCATTTCCCAAAGCCAGAGTCGCAAGGATTCCGTGTCGAGGTCTGCTAATAATGGGGAAGAATGGCTCGCGCTCTCTTGGAAGGCTATGAAGTCATCCAAAATATCCCGGTAGCGTTTAATGGTGCGTGGGGAACAATTGCGCTGTGTCCGCAGGTAGTCCAGAAAGGACGTCGCTGTGTCCTTTAGCGTGGTCTGGAGAGGATCTTCTACAAGGGACATTGGCTGATTCATGGGAAAAAGGTATCTTGGGCTTGTTTTCCATCCGATCAGAATTGAAGATACATATTGCCGATGACCAGAGTCCCTTTCGTGTCTATGCGCCTAGCATACTTATCGTTGATTTTTTTTGGCTTGCGTATTGCCTGGGGTGCAGACCGGGTCGTTGGAGCGAATTTGACTTTGGGATTGGATCCTTCAGCGCAAGCGGCGGGTTTTGGTGATGCCTCGTTGGCTATCCAAGGTTCGGCCTTAACTTCCGCGCTAGCTCCGGTGGGTATGTTGGATATGCCTAGCCATGCCTTTGGTGTTTCCCATACCGAGCATTATGAGGATACCTGGCTGGATGCCTTGGCTGGGGTCTATGCTTTGGATTCCAATACACGTTTGGGTTTGATGCTGATGCGTTTCGGTGCCGATGATATTCCCTGGATTCCTGAGGGTTCAGACATTCCTGAGGATGAGGATTGGGATACCTTTTCTATTGCAGATTATGTGTTGAGCCTTTCTGCGGCTCATCGGATTCCGTTCAATCTGGATGTGTCCTTAGCGTTGCATTTCCTTTATCGGGAGCTCGATCAGACGGGCTATGGTTTCCGTGGAGATGCCATGGCGCGCTGGCGGCCGTTCCCTGGATATTTTTTGAGTGCGAAGCTGGAAGGATGGACTTCCTCTGTGGCGCGCTGGGAATCAGGGGAACTTGAGTACTCTCCACCTGATGTGCGTCTTGCTTCGGGGTATTGCGTTCCGGTTCCTTATTTGTATGGCGTCCTTTCGTTCGGTTATCAGTCCGCTGGAGTATTGCATCGTGGTAATCGGGCCTTTTCTGTGGATGATTCCTGGTTGGGGGATACCACGGAAACGGATAGTTCTGATCCGATTGGTGGGGAGCGCGCTTGGGATGCTCCCTGGTC
>DATIQS010000251.1:0-11168 GCA_035470605.1 Fibrobacteraceae bacterium | reverse complement strand
CAGCGGGTTCTGCGGCTGGCGATGAAATTTTGAAGATCCCTCTTTCGGCCAACGAGTATCTCTTGTTGGAAAATCGACAACGCTCACTGGACAGCGCTGGCTCCGTCACGGTGACCCTGGATAACGGGACGCGCACGGTTTCCATCGATAGCTTGGACCAACTCTTTCAGGACTCCATTTGCGATAGCGATGGTGAGTGCTCGGTGAATTCCAAAAAAGCCAAGGGGGTGATTCTGTCCATGAGTCATTACGACGCCGGGCTTCCTGGTGCTGGTGTGGCGGTATGGCATATCAATGAGTGGTTTCTAAGCCATTATTTGAATTCTGGTGCCGCCAATTTTTGGTGCGGCGACACCTTACGCGACCACTGGTTCGGCATCGCCTTGGTCGAAGCGGACGGCGTTCCCAGCTTGGGGAAGGAATTTACCAACAGCTTGGGAGAAGCGACCTATGACTACGGCTCTGGCGCGGATTTGTTGCCTCACCTGCGTTTCGGCGGCACATACACGACCACACCCGACACAGTGGACCAAATCCTGCCCACGGGAATCACGAATACGGCATCGACCTTTAGCGCGGTTTCTGGCGTCACCCTAACGGTGGCCGCTCCCAAGGGCTCTATGACGGAGAAAGCCGCCAATGATTTCCTAGGCGATAGCGTACTCAACTGGCGTTCAAAATATATGGCGGTAGGAGTTCAATGGAACAATCAAGCTATGGCAAATTCTCAATGGCCTCGCCAGACCATCGCCGATAATGCCCCTGCGGAGCTCCTTTTAGTGGATCGACCCTCAGCGGTCACAGGAACAGGACCAAAATTAGTAGTCGCCGCTTCTGAGGATGGCACCCTACAGGTCTTTGCCCCCAATGGGGACACCGTCCTCGCAGCCGATACGGTCGTGTTGCGCGATAATCGTTACGATAGCCTGACCACCCTGCTCGAAACCGTGCAGTCTATCGATTCCGCGAGTGAGGTCCGCATTTACCGATTGGGGGCTTCTTTGGGAACCCTGGTGGGAACTGCCGCCAGCGACTCAGAAGTGTTTTCGTTACACACGAGTATTCTGGCACGCACTCGCCTAGCTGCGCTGTCTAGTGGTGCTCTTGGATATGGACGTAGCTCGCTTGCTTTACCTGCGCGAGGACTTGCGGGGCCGATGCTCACCGACGCAGGGGTCTGGATGGCGGATAGTCTTGCTTTGCGTATGGCCACACGAGGGGCGACCTTACAGTGGTCGGAACAAAAGGCCTGGCCCTCTGGATTCCTGCCACAGCAACTAGCTCTTTGCGGCGATTACGATGAGGACGGTACGGAGGATGTGGTCGCGGTCGGAACAAAGGGAACCCTCGTGGTACGCAAATCTTCGGATGGAAGTTTAGCCTCCTTGGCGCGGGACAGCGGTGTCACCGCGCAATACCAAATGGTGTGCACGGACTTCAACCGCGATGGTTCTCCAGATGCTTTTGTCCTGAGCGATGCGGGAGTTGGATTCCTGGTGAGCTTGCGTACAAACACCTTAATTTCCCCAGCACGGCAATATAGACGTGGTTATGGGAGCGACACCACTTATTCTGATAATAGCCCGGTGGCTTTGGGAGACCTGAATGGAGATGGACTTCCCGACGCCGTGTTTTTCGGACACAATGTGGTCTATGCCATTGATTCCAGCGGAGTGCCTCTCTCTGGATTCCCGGCAAAATTCACTCGAAGTGCTCCTGAATACGGTCTAGGGGAATCCCCTTTGGTGGTTAATGTCGATGATGCAGGAACCCCAGAGATCCTTGCGGGGGCGCCTAGTGGACGTTTATTTGCTTTCACCGGGGCGGGGAAAAAGCTCACGAGCGGTTGGCCTCAGTTGCTCGGCGAATTTGATGAAACCTCGGCTCCGATGGGGTTGCTGGTGGGATCGGCGGATAGTGCGGAGGGTCTGGAGATTTACTCTACCCAGCGCGACCTGCTCCATGGAAATGGTCTCGGCAGTGCGGATTCCTCGGCGGGCGGCAAATGGCTCATGGCAGGGGGTAGCCTGGCGCGACAGTATTGGTTGGATGCAACTACGTTGTCCGATGTCACGGACTCCGCAGATTCTTACAAAGTGACTGGTTTCATTATTTTCCCCAATCCTGTGGTCGGAGGTTCGGCCAAGGTGCGTTTTACCCTGGGTGCCGAAGCCTCCAAAGTTACGTTGAAGTTCTATGACTTGGCAGGGAATCGAGTGTTAACCAAACAACTCGGCACGGCGGGCTCTGGCCGGAACCAAGTGGAAGGGATTGATGTGAGCGATTTGGGAAGCGACATCTACGCTGCAAGTCTGGAAGTGAAATTCCCGAATGGGAAAAAGTCCATGGCCTGGGATCGCATCGGACTGGTGAAGTAGGTGACCATGATTACAGGCAAGACGAGGCTCCTCGGTATCTTTGGCCATCCAGTCGGACACTCCCTCTCCCCTGTGATGCACAATGCGCTTTTAACGCATTTGAACATTGATGCGGTTTATGTGCCGATCCCTTGTGCGCCGGATAAACTACGCGAGGCCATGGCTGGGTTTCGTGCTATTGGATTTCTTGGCGCAAACGTCACTATTCCCTTCAAAGAGGCGATGGTTCCCCTGGTGGATCGGCTGACCCCCATCGCCCAGTTTATGGGCTCCGTTAATACGCTGTTCTGGCGTGATGGATTGCTGTGGGGCACGACGACGGACCCATACGGGGCGCTGCGCAATCTAAAGGAACACGAGGTGGACCTTTCGGGACGAAATGTGGCCTTGCTGGGAAACGGTGGTGCATCCCGTGCATTGGCTTTCGCTCTTTTGGAACCTCAGGCAAAACGCAAGCCTCGGCGGGTTTGCCTTTTTGGTCGCAACGCAGACAAGGTGCGCGTGTTGGTGGATACCCTCCGTGCTGCGGGCCTTGGTGAAGAGCCTTTGCTGGAATGGAAAAATCTGGATTCTTATCCCCAGTGCGCACAGGACTTCGACTTGCTGATCAATGGGACTCCTGTGGGCATGACTCCGAAAGAGAATGCGATTCCAGTTCCACCAGAGTCCCTCCATCCCCAGCAAGTGGTTTTTGATTTCGTGTATCAACCTGAGGAGACTCTCCTTCTACGAGAGGCCAGGGCCCACGGATGTGTGACCGTTCCAGGTATTGGAATGCTGATTCATCAAGGGGCTCTCAGCTTCCAACACTGGTTCCCTGAGTACGCAGATAAGGTGGATGTTGCTGTGATGCAGGCCGCCATTCAGGCCTGTCGGACGCGTTTATAGATGATGATAGGGATGTCCGCGTAGCACTTGTAGGCAACGGTAAACCTGTTCCGCCATCAAGACTCGGGCGTGCTCGTGGGTAAAGGTCAGGGGTGAAAGCGACCAAAGCAGATCAGCGGATTTGCGCAATTCAGGAGCAATTCCGTAAGCGGATCCAACCAGAAAGACAAGGCTCCGGGAAAGGCGTGGCGAAAGCCATTTTGAAAAATCCACCGTGTTGAAAAGTCGGCCCTCCTCGGACAGAACGATGTGTTGCCATTGGGGTTTGGGAAAGCGTTTGGAAAAAAGCTCTGCTTCCTCCTGGAGCCGGGAAGGAATGTCGCTCCGACGGGATCCTTTAAGATCAATTGCGGAAAATTCCGTCAAGGCGGATAAACGCTTCGCATAAACTCCAAACTCTTCTCGAGCCCAGGCATCTGTGGGTTTCCCAAATGAGACCAAGGCAATATGGCTCATGGTTGTGCCCGCTGAATCAACGACCTTCAGCGATACGTTGGATCAGGAAGGCCGGAAATCCTTCGCGGCGCATGGCCTCCTGAGTGCGGCCAATATCATAAGGAACTCGAATAAACGAAACGGACAGATCGGATGTGTCCAGACGACACCAGCAGGCTTCTGGATTGCGGTCCCGAGGTTGTCCTACGCTTCCCACATTGACCAACAGACGCTGGTTGGGGCCTGGACGATAGTGATCGTCTTCAATCACCATGGGAATTCCATCTTCGCCACGAACAACAATGACGGGGCTGTGGGTGTGCCCCACGAGGCATACCTGAGAGGTAAAAAATTCGAATGCGTCGTCAGCCTCATCCAACGAGGCGATGTAGGACCAGTCCGCTGGACTTTTGGGGGATGCGTGCACAAAGCACAGGTCTCCTTCCTCCAGAATATAGGGCAATTTTTTCATGAATTCCATGGAATCCTTGGAAAGATGCTTCTGGGTCCACTCGATGGCGATGCGGGCGTACTGGTTAAAATTCACGGAAGGCTCGCGATGCAAGGCTACGCTGTCATGATTCCCCAGAATGCAGAGATCGCTGTTCTGACGCACCAGATTCACGCAGGCATCCGCATCAGCGCAGTAGCCGACAAGGTCTCCCAGGCAAACCCGGCGGGCCACCTGGTGTTGGGACATGGAAGCAAGAACCGCCTCCAAAGCGGGCAGATTGGAATGGATATCGGAAAAAATGCCGTAGATCATGGAGATTCAAATATAAATGGGATTCTCCAGATGAAGCCGGCTCTGGGCGGAAATACCGCCGCGGAACCGTTTTGCTAAACCTGGTGGCGCACTAGAGTTCTTTTGCAAGTCATGCTACGGAGATACTTGGTCTTAGGAGACCGATCCGCTTCTTATATTTCCCCCCATGATCTCCACATTTTCCTCGACCTTGTTTCCTCCTCTGCAGTTTGGTGCTGATTTCTTGGTTCATTTGCCTCGTTTGACCGCTAGTTTGGGAAGTCGGGTTTGTTTGGTGCATGGAGTCTCCTTGCAAAAGCGTGGCTTGCTGGAAAAAATCATGCAGGCTTTGGCTGGCAAGGGCTTACGGGTGATGACCGCACTGGTGGAAGGGGAGCCTACGGTGGATATGGTGGACCGGGTTGCCGGCGAGGCGCGCTCCCGCGGGATTGACGTGGTGGTGGCCATTGGTGGCGGTTCCGTGTTGGATACAGGCAAGTCTTTGGCGGCGTTGGCTGGATTTCCATGTTCCGTGTTGGAATTCCTGGAAGGCGTCGGAAAACGTAAGCATCCAGGGACCACGTTGCCTTGGATCGCGGTGCCGACTACAGCGGGCACGGGGTCAGAAACCACCACCAATGCGGTGCTCAAGGGAGTGGGAGAGGAGGGCATTCCGTATAAGCGCTCTATTCGTCATCCCAGTTTTTTGCCGAGGTATATCCTTCTGGATCCGACACTGCAAATCGGCCTTCCTCGAAATATCTCTGCGGCTTGTGCTATGGATGCCCTCTCCCAACTGTTGGAGTCTCATTCCTCTGATCGGGCGAATCCGTTAACAGACGCACTGACCTTTGAGGGGCTGCGCCATAGCCATCAAGGCTTGTGCATGCTCGAAAGAGGGGTGGACTCCCTGGAAATGCGGCGTCATTTGGCGTTTGCTGCGCTGTGCTCCGGGTTCGGGCTTGGCAATGCCGGTTTGGGATTGGTTCATGGAGTGGCTGGATTGATTGGCGGAATGCGCTCGATTCCCCATGGCGTGGTTTGTGGGACTCTCATCGCGCCGGCTTTTGCTGCTACGATAGACTGGCTAATGACGCATGCATCCCCAGTCAGCGAAATCGCGCTGGAAAAATTCACGCGAATTGCGGAACTCTTTACAGGGAAATCGAATGCATCGGAGCTTCCACGGCAACTCGCTCAATGGGTGGAGACTTTTGAACTTCCACGGCTGGGGGCTTATGGCTTTACTGATGCGGATTTGCAGGACGTGGCGAACCGTGCATCGAACCGCAACAGCGCCGCGCAACTAGATGTTGCGCAGATTTTGGCTGTATTGCGGGAGCGGTTGTGATTGGTCGGATTAGGCCATCACTTCAATCTGGATCTCTTCGATGAGAATTTCTTCGACAGGACGGTCTTGGTTGCCTGTTTTTGTTGTGGCGATTGCATCCAAAACATCAAAGCCATCGAATAGTTGTCCAAATACGGAATAGCCCTCTGCGTCGCCGCCATTTTTAGGGTGGTCGAGGAATGGGGTTCCTTCCTGGGGGTGAACAATAAAGAACTGCGAACCGATGGAGCAAGGGGCGCTGGTCTTTGCCCAACTGAGCGCTCCGCGAATGTGCTTGAGCTCGAGGTGATATTCGTCGGCAATTTTGGAAGAGGAACCTTTATAGGCGTGTCCTCCGGTGCCGTTTTTGTTAGTGAAATCGCCGCCTTGGATCATGAAATCGCGAATGACGCGGTGGAAGGGGGTCCCCTTGTAAAGGCCAGCCTTGGCCAGTTCCACAAAATTGGTCGCTGTTTCGCCTAGAATGTCAGTGAAGATGCGTGCCTTCATGGTCCCTTGGCTGGTTTTAATGGTGGCGATGGTGTCTCCAGATTTTGGGGCTCGTGTTTGCAGGGTCATGGTGTCTCCTTGTTGAAAATCATTCCCCGGGCATGATCACTTCGATATGCCGCGAGGCCACGTTTAAAAAGGGGGTGCGGAACATTTCCTTGCCGTCATGACCGAGCACTCGGGCCTGGGTGACCGCGATAAAATCCTTGCGGTCTCGGATGTAATCAGTGAGGCGTTCGTCCTTGAGGGTGTCGATTTCGCCAATGACAATAAAACTAGTGGTCCAAATTCGCACTTGCATGGGAGAAATATAATCTTGTCAATCCTATCAAAAAAGGAGAACCCCGCAGCTTGATGCCACGGGGTCGTGTTTTTGGGGGTGTCGGCTCTTATCGCCGCATCAGGGATCAACCACCCTGGGTTGTATGTGCTTCACCGTACTTGAAGTGCCAGTAAATGCGGATCCCATCGTCAAAGGCATGGGATCCACTGATGAGGTTCACTTCAAGGATCCAAAGCGTATCTGAGAAATCGCCAACGGTATAGGCCCCATATGCGTAACTATCTACGGTATAAGTTTCTGGATAAACGATTTGCTTATAATAGATGGCGCTGGGCTGAGTGCCGTAGTTAAGCCATATACCCGCATCGCTTGCACGGAACCATGTTTCACTGCCATAATAGTTGCATTGGATGCTGTCCGAAATTCCGATTTCCTGGTTGATGGCGATTGTGTCGGTCATTTTGGGGATATTACTACCATTCGCAGCCCAGTCACTGTTTTGTATGGAATCGATGACGCCATTGACGGTCACGTTCATCTGTACAACATACTGCCAGTTAATCGGAATGCCTAGGAGATACCCATAAGGGGCGGTCTGCACCATCATCGCGTACATGGAATCAATCACAATGGAACGGGGATTCGAATAATAGATGCCCTTTCCAGTGCTCGGAGCCGTATAGTAGTTCTTTCCATTGGAACTTCCTGTATTCGCCGTATAGGGGAAATAGACGAAGTCGTTGATGCGCTTGGTCGTTGAATCGGAATTGGTGATCGTTCCCGTGCTGGTAAGGACCTCAACCACCCGGTAGGTGTTTGAGGAACTGCTCACCTTGCCATAGACCAGGCTCCCCGCATCCAGATTCGCATCGCCATCCCCGCTGTCGCCCAAATCTTGGGCAATCAAGGCCTGAATGGAGTCGCTGGAGGTGTACGACAGCCGGTTCACATCAACGCGCATGAGATACACCTCTGTCACCAACGGATCCAGCGTCATAATGGAGTCCACATTCACATAGGCATTCGCGCCAATGCCCATCAGATCGGCTGATGGCGAGGACACCTTGAAGAAGCTCGTGTTCGTCGGATTCACCTGGATTAGGCGACGATCAATGGTCAGATTCAGGACTTTCTTTTGCGCTCCATTTTTGGAGTATAGGAGCACCTGGATGGAGTTTTTGCCTAGAACCAAGGGCAAGCTTACTTCGTAAACCTTTGTGGAATCGGTATCGCTGGTGGGAGAATAAACTCCGGTTGTGTCCGAATTCCCAATCACCACCATCATGTAGATGCTATGCGAGAATGTCAGGCTCAATGTGGAGGGGCCGCGCATCAAGGAGTCCACCGTTACGTTCCACTGCGTTGTTGTATCCGTGTCGGTCATCGCCTTGGTCCAAGAAGAACCCTGCGTCGGGATTACAGAGATCCCTGCCAACAAAACGAGGGAGTCGTCTGGATTGACGGCCGCAGTGAGAGGATCGGGGTCGATGGAATCGGTCAGGTCGTCGCCATCGGTATCCATCAGAAGAGGATTTGTCTCCCAGACCGTATCCTGGGTCGAGTCTAGGCTCTCCCATCCAAAGACCTCCTCTCCATCAGAAAGTCCGTCTCCATCCGTATCCCATTTTTCTTCATCGGTGCCAAGCACCACTTCCGCGCGGCCTGTCAGATTGTCGCCATCGGCATCCGCAGAATACACCACGTCGATCACACTGTTTCCGTAGACGTCAATGGTCGTCGGGTCGTAATCCCCACCGACTCCATAAACGGTTACGGAGTCCGTGTCATTGCTATTCTGCAAGACCACTCCCCAGCTTCCACTGGTGAACGCCCCATTTGCAAGATCATCAATGGACTGAATCCCATAGTGCCCATCGGTGGAGTCGTTGGTTACTGTTGCTCCTGCTGTTGCAAGTACCTCTGCAAGGGTGGAAGACACGAAGCGGTCTGTCTGGCTCGTGTAGAACTGGTTATACTTATTACGAGTGACCACATATTTTTTGATTAGCGACTTCGAGGATGAATAATATCCATAGTCGACCAGTACCAGGGCCGTGCGGTTATAGACGTTATTCATTAAGGTGTCGGTTTCACCCAATGAAGTTTGAAACTTGATGTTCTGTAACTGGATGGTCAGGCCGTTCGCCTTGCCCGCAATCTCGTCGAAAAGATCCGGGTTGGAAATCGAGGCCGTAAAGGTACGTGTCACGGAATTCGATCCAGAAGCGGAAGGAATGTAGATCGTCGTTGCGGATTCGCTCAGTTGAAGTTCTCCAATTTGGGTAGACAGTGCGTTGATTTGGTAGCCATTAGTCGAAAGGCGGACCACCGGTTCCACCAGCGTCAGATTTGTCCCACTGTTGTTGGTTAAGATCACATCAACGGAAATCGTTCCTCCAGAAAAGGTCATGTCTGTACTTGTGGCGTAGGTCTGGGAACTTTCCCAACTCTCTGAAAGGGACTTGCTGTATTCTTCCGTGAAGGAGAGACTTCCGCCCACGCCGAGTGTTGCCGTAACGGAACCAGAGACTTTGCCTCCGGCATCTTTTCCGAAAGAGTATTCCCCTCCCACCATGATTGCGAGTTCTGCTTGCCAGTTTAATTCCTGAGTGGCGGAAAACGAGCTGCTTTCCGTGTATTCTTCGGATTCGGTAATGGTCTGTTCCGAAGAGGTCCCTTCGGATGTGGTATAAGAGGCCACCATTTGCGGATAGGTGGCTGGGGTAAAGGTAAAGTCGGGCACATTGGCGATCAGAGGATCCTTGCTGTCTACAATTTCGTCGTAGTCGGAAACGCCGTCGCCATCGGTGTCGGCAATTTCGGAGTTGGTGAAGTAGACATACCGTTCCTCATAGTTGGTCAGACCATCGCCATCGTTGTCGTTGGAGTCGTCGATGATCAGGATCTGAGTTCCAGTGGACATATAATCGTTGATATTGTCATCATAGCCATAGATTTTCACCTTACGACTGCTGGTAACATCTCCGATCGTTTTATAAATCAGCAAGGTATCGACGATCGAGTCGCTACTGGTGGTTTTCGCCAAGGAGGAAGCCTTGGTGGACATACTGGACATGGTGAAACCATTGCCAGACATCCCTTTGTAAAAGTAGCGGAAGGCCTGGGTGTTCGACCCGCGGCGAAGCACCACCACATAGAGTCCAGACCCATGTTGTGATAGTTGGCCGTTTAACGATATGGCCTGGAGACCGGCAGAGTAATTTTGGCTGATTTTGTCCACCAGTGCACCGCGCAGGGAATAAAGGGCTATGTCTGCCTTTCCTGCCTGGGGCATGGCGAAGGACAGAACGCCATTTTGGAGATAAGGCGTACTGTTCCAGGAACGGTCTATGGTGGAAATCGTCGTCGTCTCTAGATCAAAATTTCCAGAGGAGTCGGTGGTCCCTGAAAGGTTGGCGACGATCAACTTGACCGTTGCTCCCGCCAGAGCATTTCCCGAATTGTCAATGAGCTGGCCTGTAAGGGCCCATGCGGGTGCCCCCAGAAATAGCAAACAGCCTCCCCATAGGCAGGTCCTGAAGAAGCGGGAGCCGAGATGGTTTGTTGTTTTCATGACATGCACTCCTATAATTGCGGTCACGGGCTAATAGTAGGAGGCAGAAAAGACGTTTGGTAGGGAAAACCTTGTGGCAAAATTGGCAAAAAACAGAACTGTCCTGGGAAAATCGAAGCGTTTATAGCTTAATTTGCAGTTTTTCCATTAATTCTAAGAGTTGAGTTCGCTCTTGTGAAAAAGAGGGCAGCCGTTCTAGGACAAAGGCAAGGGTTGCATAGACCTTTTTAATTCGAGGATTTTGAGGAAATTCCGACATGGAAAGGTAGCGATCCAGGGTACGGGTCCTTTCCCAACCATCAAGATTGACATAAACCGTCCACAATCCGGATTGGCGAGCGAATTCGTTTTTCGACAGACCTGTGTATTTTTCCCAACAGTCCATTGCTAAACGCATGGATTTTTGGGCCAAATTCACCAATTCCTTCGCGGAAGGGGTCGGCCCAGATTCTGTTTCCCAGGAGGAAAGCATGCCAGGAACCAATGCGCTTCCAATGGAATAGACACATAGCCGGTCTTCGCTGGTTTCCACGGCATAGAAAAACACCGCGTGCTTTTGCCCAGCAACATGTCCTTCGAAGGAGCTGGATTTCCTTCCAAGAGCAGACCAATCTTCCCCGGTCAAAGTTTTGGCTTCCTGGCCCACCAAAGAGGCTATGTCCTTTCCCAGAATTTGAATCATAGCGGCGTTACAGAACAAAACCGTTCCTTGGTCATCGGTCACAAGTACAGGAAGACCAATAGGACCCAAAATCTTTTCTAGTTGTTCTTGTGCTTTCCAGAATCCCTGCTGTAAATGGCGTTCCTGTTCCACCACAAAGCGGAGTCGCTGGTTTTCTTTTTCGAGCTGATGGGCCCAACGAATTTGCAATTGCCCTTGCACTCGGGCAATCAACTCTTCACGGCTGCATGGTTTGGTGAGATAATCATTCGCTCCGGCATCAAAGCCTGCTACCAGATCTGAAATGCGGTTACGGGCCGTCAAGAGCAATACCGGAAGCTCAACGGGAGAATGCTTCTGGCGA
>DATIQS010000250.1:0-1988 GCA_035470605.1 Fibrobacteraceae bacterium | reverse complement strand
CATCACCGCGACCGATTCCAGAGCCTGCATGAGTGGTTTTTATACATCCGAAGACCCGTTGCCACAAAATTTTGAACAAGACCGGAAGTCGGCGCCGCACTCCCGAGTGGTCGCCCAAATCCGCGACTGGGAACCATCCTCAGGCCGTATCCGCATTTCGGTGCGAAATCCAATCCGAGAAGGAGATGCCCTTGAATTATTAACCCCTCAGGGGACAACACCATTTCGTGCAACACAACTTGTCAACCCTCGTGGGAAAAGTGTATCCTCCCTCCATGGGGGAATGGAACATTCCTTTTTGAGTTGTTTGAGCCCACCGCCTCTCTACAGTTTCTTGGTAAAACACAATTTTTGACTATCTTCTTCTCCAATGCATTCACAACTGATCCAACAGTTTGAATCAGAATTCAGCCAAGGCGAGCTGGATGAGGTGGCTCGTTGCGCCTTGCCGTTTTTTCATACCCACTGGTCCGATTTGCGCGCCTTTGTTGAACGATTCCGGCCTTTGCTGGGTGAAGACAATCTAGACACCATCATTAAACTGTTCATTCTGCACTACAACATGCCCTTCGATATGGCCTTGTACATGAAATCACAAAAGACCTTTATTGAGAGGACCGTACGCACCACGGGAGAAGGCATGAGTCCCGAAGCCCGTCGCGAGGCTGTCGCGCAATGGATCCGGGATAACGCGCAGAAACACCGTCGAGAAGCCATCTTAAAGCAGGTATTATGTTTCGACAAAGTGAAAGACCGAATCTTGCCTTTTGTACGACAGGCATTAAAAAAGGACGACCCAAGCTCCTTGAGTCGTCCTGGAAAGCCAACGTAAAAGCCAAACAAGCGCCTAAGGCCTTACATACTTCCCATTGAGAATCTGGGTAAACATCATCACGAGAATATCCCGGAAATAGCTATCCGTCCCGGATTCGTAAGGGAAGCTCTCTGCATTGAGTCTCGTATTACAACTACTCAAGAAGTCCTGATTTCCACTCGCCATGGCGGAAACGCAGAAGCTCCCCAGGAAATGCCCATAAATTTCCGAGCTTCCCGTAGCATGGCCCCAGGTATCCGTGGCCGAATTGATAATACGGCACCCCAAAGAATCTGGATTGCTGCCAGATTTTTCAATCGAATGAGTCGATAACAGGTTCATCATGCTATAGGCACGCGAATCATTGTTCCAGTAATAATCCCATATCAGACGCCAGGGGATGCGAATCGCTTCTAGATTGTGGTATAGATAAGTACTCACTTTGGTGGGGGGTCTTCTGGCGGTGCCATCATAACCAGCCCAATCCTTGAAAAAGCCGTTCCCCGCCCCTTTGACCAAATCAAGCCAAGCATAGTTCGCGTCAAGCACGGTCGCCCAATCGTGGTCCGTATCGACCTCTGCAAACAAACGGATCCCCACGGGACTGAAATAACTGGGATTATAAGAAGGGCCATAATCCTCATCATCCCAATAGCTGTTATTATCGCCGGGGCGAAGCAAATAATTCGACGAGTTCACTTCCGTGTTCCAAATTCCATTGATCAGAATTTTAGCATCCGTCAAATAAGCCTCCGATCCTGTCTTTTTATAGGCGAGAACCAGTGCTGTAGCAATATCTATGTCCGCATCGGTAGCGGAGGAAGCGTCCTTGACATTGTCAAAGCCAATCATCGTCCAAGGAGTCAAATCCGAGGAGCTATAACCCCGAGCATTTTTGGCATAGTTCCAGAATTGATTAAACGTGGTCCAATCCTCCTGGAAATAAGCAATTAACATTCCATAGCCAATCCCCTCGGAAACAGTGTATCCAGAATCCGAATCCCACATCACACGCGACAAAGTCACAGAGCCATAAACGGAATCACGAACATAAGAAGCCTTCCATGTACTGTACATAGCGTCTGCTACGCTTGTATTCGCCCCAGAGGGTAACAGCCCATAATAACCGCTAGTCACAGAGGATGCGCTGGAGACCTCTGTGGTCGCCGATTCC
>DATIQS010000249.1:0-9808 GCA_035470605.1 Fibrobacteraceae bacterium | reverse complement strand
CAACGAAACTACGGGTTCCTGACGGAAACGGGTTGTCGAATTCGTCTTTTTTTTCTCTATTTGAGGTCCAATGGGAATGTCCAATGGGGCGTTCCCTTCTTTTTACGAGGTGGATTTTGAACCTGAAGGATCAGTTGGACGAAATGGTCCGCCGCTCCTGCGAAGAAGCCGAAACAGAGCTCGTCGAATTTGACGTGTTCCAGGCAGGTAACCGAAAAATCTTGCGTCTGTTTATCGATCAGCCGCAGGGGGTTTCTGTGGAGACTTGCGCTACGGTGAGCCGGTCCCTGAGTGCCCGTCTTGATCTAGAGGACCTGATTCCACAGGCCTATACGATCGAAGTATCCTCTCCTGGGCTGGACCGTCCACTCAAATCCACACTAGATTTTGAACGCAACATGGGCCGTTTGCTACGCATCACCCGCCCCAAAGGAGCTCCGATTACTGGACGCCTCCTAGCGGTTTCCGAAGAGACCTTGACCTTGTCACCCTCCAAAGGCAAAGGGCCAGATCAACTGGTAACCCGAGCTGAGATCTTGGTGGCCAAAGTAGAAGTGGAACTTTGATTGGAATGTGATTATGAAGAAAAACGAACTCACCGAAGTCATCGACAAGCTCCTCAAGGATGTGGCAGCCATCAAGAACCTCGATGCCGACTTGGTTATGGAGGCTCTTAAGGAGTCTCTAGCCTCAGCCGCCCGCAAGTTTCTGCAATTGCAAAAACGCGTAGACGTGGAAATCAATTCAGAGACCAATGAGGTTGAGGTTTTCCTCCGCGTTGAGGTTGTGGATGACTATCCCGATTACGATCTGTCCATGACCGCCGAAGAAGTGGCCAAAATGGATGAAGGGTACATGCTCCTTGACGATGCCCGCGAATTCAATGAGGACGCCCAACCAGGCGATCTGCTGGAAATGGAAATCCCGGTCGAAAATTTTGGACGTCAAGCGGTGCAGACGGCCAAACAGTTTCTGATTCAAAAGGTAAAGGAAGCCGAACGCGGAAAGGTGTTCGAAACCTATCGGAACAAAGTCGGTATGCTGATCACTGGTACCGTTACCCGCTCTGAAAAGAAATCGATTTTTGTCTCTATCGGTAAGAATATTGAAGCGGTTATGTTGGAATCAGGCCAAATTCGCAAAGAAAAATTAAAACGTGGCGTAGCCGTCAAAGCCGTCATTGAAGAGGTCTCCGATTCTGCAAAGGGCGGAGCCCAAGTAATTCTATCCCGCACCAGTGGCAAATTCCTTGCGGAACTTTTCCGTCAAGAGGTTCCTGAAATCGGAGAAGGGACTGTTGAAATTAAAGGCGTCGCTCGCGATCCGGGGTTCCGCGCCAAAATTGCCGTTCTTTCTCGTGACAACCGTATCGATCCTGTAGGAGCCTGCGTAGGAATGCGGGGCAACCGCGTTCAAGCGATCGTGCGTGAGCTCTCGAACGAACGCATTGATATCGTGAACTGGAGCGAAGACCTGTCTACCTATATCCGCCGAGCACTCTCCCCGGCAAATATCGTCAAAATGATCGATGTAGCTGGTACTCGCCGGACGGTGATCATTGTCGCCGATATCGATTTGGCCCAAGCGATTGGCCGTAATGGCCAAAACGTTCGTCTCGCTTCCATTCTGGTGGATCGTGTGCTGGATGTATTTGGTGAAACGGAATGGACCGGGAAAAGCGACGAGGAGAAGCAAAAAGAACTGGCCCCCCGTCCTTCGGATATGGCTCGCGAAGCTCGTAGCCAAAAAGGACGTCTGGAAGGCTTGTTCCGCAACGCTACACCAAGCTTTACGGACGAAACTGACGAAAATGAGGATCTGGATGGAATGGAAGCTGTGGCGCAAGCCGGTGCTGACGCCGCTGTTGAAGAACAGGACGAATCCATTGATCCTGTAATCCCGACAGACAGAGAGAATTCTGAAACCTGAATTATTTTTTTGTAACGGAGCCGTATAACGGATGACAAGCGCTGCAACCATGAGAATCTTGGACTGGGCCAAGAAACACCTGCTTTCACCTGAGGTCGTTTCTAGATTGCTTCAAGCCAAAGGAGTGGAAATTAAAAGTTTCTTCTCTGTGGCCACATTGGAGCAATTTGAATCCATCAGGGAAGCCGCTGTTGCGGAACAAGAACGGATCGACAAAAAGGTTCACCCGCGAAAATCCCCGGCATCCTCTAATTCGTCCTCTTCCAAAACGACGGAGTCCCAGTCCAACAAGGAAATCGGGGGTGGCCGCAAATTGAAGGTCACGCTGAAGCGCCCCGCTCACGAAGAGGCTCCACCTCCTCAGCATGCCGAGACGAAAAAAGCGGTCGAAACGAATTCCAAAGAGCCCACGCAGGTCTCTCCAATCGCAACGTCACAACCAAAGGACACGAAATCGGAGCACTTAGAACAGACTGCTGCGGTTCCACAAGAGAAGCCACAAACGTCTTCGCAGCCAAATAGCCTCGCAACAAAACAGGATCCCGCTCCAACTCCATCTGTTCCTTCGGCATCTCAACAGCAGCCCCATCAGCCGGCATCAACTCCAGTCAATCCACCGATGAAGGCGGGAGGCCCCCCCCTTCATCCTGGTGCAGCGCAGCCTCCAACATTCCCTCCGAAAAGACCAACCGCTCCGATGAAAGCCACTGTCAGTGGCCCAACGCCGGAAATGCTTGCTCGGATTCAAAAACACCGCGAACAACAAGCCCAAGCACGGCGGTCAAATGCCTCCCGTGGTCCTGGAGGTGCTGGATATACAGGATCTTTTGGCCGTTCTCCAGCCGGTGGAAATCGCGGAAATAATTCGTCTCCTCATCGGGGCCCGGGTAGACCGGGGCAAGGATCGCCCTCATCGGGAGGAGCTCCTTTTGGCAATTCCATCATGGCCGATGCAATGGCCGGAGCTGGATTCCGCAGTCAAAAATCGACACCCGGCGGGCGTCATTCTGGGAAAAAGGGTGGGAAAAACAAATCCCGCAATAAGGATACCCACCAAGAACAGACAAAAGATCAAACAGAAATTGTCCGTCAAAGCGTCAACCGAGTCATGGCGTCCCTGTCCAAGAATCCAGTAAAAAAGACCTATCGCAAAGAAGCAGGGCCTGAAGGCGAAACAACGCAGCGCCAAGTTCTGAAAACCTCTGATTTTATCACTGTTGGAGAATTGGCGGGTCTAATGGAACAGATGCCAGCCAAGGTCATTGCCAAATGCATGGAAATGGGTCTGATGGTCACAATCAACCATCGTTTGGATTTTGAAACCATTCAAGTGCTTGCTGATGAATTTGGATTTGATGTGGAGCTAATGGAAGAATACGTCGAAGAGAATCTCTCCCAAGGAGAGACCGACGCTCCCGAAGACCAACGCCCCCGTTCCCCCATTGTCACGGTAATGGGGCATGTCGACCATGGCAAGACATCCCTTCTGGACTATGTCCGTAAAGCCAATGTGGTGGCGGGCGAATCCGGTGGAATTACACAACACATCGGCGCTTACGAAGTTTCCACCCCCAACGGCAAAGTCACCTTCCTAGATACTCCAGGCCACGAAGCCTTCACCGCAATGCGCGCTCGCGGCTCTCAAGTCACCGACGTAATTGTGTTAGTGGTGGCATCCGATAGCGCAGTGATGCCCCAAACGCTGGAAGTCATTGAACTGGCAAAGAGTGCGAAGGTCCCATTGGTCGTCGCAATCACCAAATGCGATCTTCCCACATCCAACCCAGATAAAATCCGCGCACAACTGGCGGAGCGTGGCGTGGAAGTAGAACAATGGGGCGGTCAGACCTCTTGCGTGGAAGTTTCTGCCCGCACTGGTGCTGGCATTGACAAGCTGCTAGAGACTCTGACTTTGGAAACCGAAGTACTGGAACTCAAGGCGAATCCAACAGCTAACGCGCGAGGAACCGTGATTGAATCCAAACTTGATCCAGGAAAAGGAGCCATGGCCACCATCCTGATCCAGAATGGGACTCTTCGTGTGGGCGACATTTTTGTGTGCGGAAATTCTTCTGGACGCGTACGTGCCATGTTTGATGAACGAGGTCGCTCTCGCCGTGAAGCGGGCCCCTCCATTCCTGCCGTGGTCATCGGATTTGATGAGACACCTCAGGCTGGGGATGATCTGGTTGTATTTGAAGACGAAAAAACCGCCCGAGAAATAGCCTCCAAGCGCCGCATGGCGGCCCACGAGCGAGAGCTTCGCGCCCGCAAGCACATGTCTCTTGAACAGGTTTATGATCGCAAACAATCTGGAGAATTCTCCGAACTCAACCTGATTGTTAAAGCCGATGTGGACGGATCTGCCGAGGCGATTGCTGCCTCATTAGAACGTCTAACAAACAAAGAAGTCAAAATCAACATCATCCGCAAAGCCGTCGGCGCCATCAAAGAAGATGATATCATGCTCGCCTCTTCGGCAGATGCGGTCATCATTGCCTTCCACCTTATGCCCTCTATCGCCATGCGGGAAATGGCAGAAAGAGAAGGCATCGAAATTCGCACCTATCGGATTATTTACGAAATTATTGAAGACATCCAAGGTGTGGTCGAAGGAATGCTGAAGCCCATTTTGCGAGACGAAGTGGTTGGTGAGGCAGAAATTCGCGAAATCTTTAAAATCCCCAAAGTGGGTATTATCGCAGGCTGTATGGTCAAAGAAGGTCTGGTGGATCGCGAATCTCGGGTACATGTGTTCCGCGACGGCGTTGAACTGGGAACCACGCAAGTACAATCCCTTAAACGCCACAAAGACGACGCTAAAGAAGTCAAAGCGGGACTGGAGTGCGGAATTGGCCTTAAAGGCTACGAAAATCTGCAGGCTGGCGATTCTCTGGTGTTCTTTAAGGAAGTCAAAGTGGCTCGAACCTTGGCTGATGTTGAAGCGGATGCAGCCAAAGCCGTCGCCGCAAAACTGGACGCGAAAAAGAAGTGACCCGACGCACCGACAGACTTGGAGAGCTGTTCCGCGAAGAGCTCAGCAGACTTATTCAGCAGGGCCTGAAGGATCCGCGCATTGGCTTGGCTACAATTTCCCGGGTTGAAGTGACGGAAGATTTAAGTTACGCCAAAGTGTTCACCTCGGTTTTAGGCTCGGAAAAAGAACGTACAGATACGATCATCGGATTGAACCGCTCTGCAGGCTACCTGCGGGGGGTTCTATTCAAATCCATCAGAATCCGTCAAATGCCACACTTGCAATTCGTTCTGGATGAAGGCCTAGACCATTCTCTACGCGTCCAACAAATTCTCAACGAAATCCACCTTGCCGAAGCCAGCAAGGACAAGGGTTCCGACAGTGATCCCCCAAACTGACATAGCTCCCTCCAGAGGCGGACAAAAAATAGAGCCCTCTGGATTTGTTTTGGTGGACAAGCCCGCCGGGCTTACGTCTTTTCAGGTGCTATCTCCTTTAAAGCGCCTATTTCAAACTCGCCGCATTGGCCATGCAGGAACATTAGACCAAGAAGCAACGGGACTGATCATAGCCGCAGTCGGGAAGGCCACTCGTTTGTTGTCCCATATTGAATCAGCAAACAAGACTTATGTATTCCGCCTGCATTTGGGACGAGAGACCGACTCCTTAGAATTTAACGGAAAAATTCTGCGAGAAGCTCCCTTAGCGGCGCGCTCTTCCAAAGATCTTGAAGACATTCTCCCCCAATTTTTAGGTCAACAGAAACAAATTCCCCCTACGTTTTCTGCCATCAAAATTGCGGGACACCGCGCATCAGATCTGGCGCGGAAAGGCCAAGAGGTTTCGTTACACCCAAGGCAAATCGAGGTATTCCATTTAGCGTTACAGACGCTTCCGCCGAAAACGGAATTCAGAACCGACTTTGATTTGTCCTGTCATTGCACGAAAGGCACATACATCCGCGCGCTTGGACGAGACTTGGCAAAGGCGTTGGGGACGATTGGCTGTGTTTCCCAAATTCGCCGAACAGCTATCGGGAAAATCATGGTCCAGGAGGCCCTAGCTCCAGAAGAAATTCAACCCTCTCATCTTTTCCCTCCTGAAGCCCTGTTATCTTGGCCCCAAATGGAAATTTCAACATCACATCTCGCAAACCTGAGACAAGGGAAGCGACTGGCCTTTCCCACAGAATTTTGTCCGACCAGGGGCCCTGTTTTCGCCATGCACGAGGGCGTCGCTAGAACCGCCTGCCATTGGGATGGCGTATGGCTCTCTCCAGAAATTCAGCTGGGGTAATCATGCAGGCTCGCGCCATCGCCACAGGAAATTTCGACGGTCTTCACCTTGGGCATCAGCGTATTTTTTCTGTCCTTCGCAAAGAAGCGGAACATTGTGGCATTGAGCCCCTTGCGGTCAGTTATCATCCACACACCAGGCATTTTTTGGGAATACCTGGCGAGCCCCTTTTGTTGACTCCGCCACGAGAGAAGAAGGAACTCTTCCTTTCTGCAGGAATTTCCTTGGAGGATTTACCGTTTGACAAGGAGCTTTCTCAACTTCCTGGTCTTGAGTTTGTTCGACAAATCATCCTAAAAAAACTAGGAGCCCGCATCTGGGTTTTTGGCCCCAACCATCATTTTGGATCAGGTGGTCGAGGCAATATTGTCGAAGTGCGTCGGCATTTCCCAGAGCTGCAAATCATCCAACTGCCACCACTGGAAATCGATGGGGATGCCGTCAGCTCGTCTCGGATTCGCCATGAACTCGAACTCGGTCATGTGGAGGCCGCTCACACCCTTTTAGGACGTCCTTATGTTCTCATCGGCGACGTGAAACAAGGAGACGCGAGGGGACGGCAAATCGGATTTCCCACCGCCAACCTGGAACTAGAAGTCTTCAAACAATTACCACGGTTTGGCGTCTACGCTGGTTTTGCTCATTTTGAAGGGGAGAGGCGCCTTGCTGTGGTCAATATTGGGATGCGCCCTACCTTCTCTGGTCAAAAACCATCCGTGGAGGTTCACATTCCCGGCTGGTCAGGAGACCTCTATGGGAAAAGATTAGAAATGAAACTAAATTTGAATCTCCGTGAGGAAAAACGCTTCCAAAGTGTAAGCGAACTCGTGGAGCAGATCACCTGCGATGTGCAGCGGGCGCGATCTGTTTTGGAACCTAATGCACATTGAACCGAGGAATCATGCCCTCTATTACCAAAGAAAAAACTGTTGAACTCGCCACCAAGTTGGGTGGGAATGAAAAAAACACCGGAAATGTTCGCGTCCAGGTTGCCATTCTGACAGAGCGCATTCGCAACCTTACCGAACACTTCAAGGTGAACCAGAAGGATTTTCATGGTCTCAAAGGCCTAAACGGTTTGGTCTCCAAACGCAAGCGCCTCATGAAGTACTATGCAAAAACGGATCTGGAAGGCTATCGCAATTTGGTCAAGGAACTCGGTCTACGCCACTAAGAACCCGGGCGGCGAAGGTCGCCGCCCTTTTTCATTTGACTGGAGAAATTCGTGGAATATAACATGCTCAAGGCCGAGGAGGCCACTATCGGACTGACGGATGGCCGTACAGTCCGTTTTGAGACAGGCCGTCTGGCCAAACAGGCTGCAGGAGCAGCCGTGGTCCAATTGGGGGACGCAGTGCTTCTGGCAACGGTCTGCTTTGGTCCAGAAATGGATGCCGATTTTTTCCCACTCACCGTGGAGTATAAAGAAAAGGCCTATGCAACTGGACGTTTACCTGGCGGTTATGTTAAACGCGAAGGGCGCCCCTCCGAAGAGGAAATCCTGACGGCTCGTATCGTGGATCGTCCGATTCGGCCCATGTTCCCTGAAAATTTCAACCGCGAAGTCCAAGTTGTTATTCAGGTCCTCTCCGCAGACCACACGTTTGACCCTGGTGTTTTCGGCGTTTCCGCTGCATCCCTCGCCATCGGTTTGTCCGAGCTTCCCTTCGAGGAGCAGGTCGCTGCGGTTCGCGTCGTCGTCATCGACGGAAAACCCGTGGTCAATCCCACATACGCTCAAATTGATGCATGCGATCTTGATCTCGTCGTTGCCGGTACCGAACACTCTGTGGTCATGGTAGAAGGCGGCGCCTACGAAGTCAGCGAACAAACCGTGATTGACGCAGTGCTCGCAGGGCATGCCGTCATCAAGGATCTCTGCCATGCTCAGCAGGAGCTGGTCAACCACTGCGCCAAACCCAAAATGGCCCTTGCTCCGAAGCATGCCAGCGAAGAGACAGAGAAAGCAACAGAACTGGTGAAAGCCGTTGTGCGCGAGGAACTCTTGCAAATTTTGCATGCCAACATGGTAAAAACGCAGCTTTATCCTGCCATTGCAAAACTCCAGGAAAAAATGTTGGCTGACGAACGCATCAAAGCCTTCATCGGTGAAGAGGATGACAAAAAATCGGAAATCAAGGGAATCTACTCCGATCTCGAGCGCACCGAAATGCGCAACATGATCCTCAACGAAGGCCGTCGTATCGATGGCCGCTCCACCACAGAAGTTCGTCCCATTGAAATTCAGATGCAAGTGCTCCCCAGCGTGCACGGCTCCGCAGTGTTCCAACGCGGCGAGACCCAAGCCTTGGTCACTTGCACCCTAGGCACAAAAGCCGATGAACAACGCGTAGAGACACTGCAGGGAGAAGGCACCAAGACCTACATGCTGCACTACAACTTCCCCCCCTTCTCCGTTGGTGAAGTCAAGCGCATGGGATCTATCAGCCGCCGTGAAATTGGTCATGGTCACTTGGCTGAACGCTCCCTCTCTCCCGTCCTTCCCTACCCGGAAGATTTCCCTTACACCATCCGCGTTGTATCGGAAATTCTTGAGTCCAATGGTTCTTCCTCTATGGCTTCTGTCTGTGGTGGCTCCCTCTGCCTGATGGATGCCGGAGTGCCCATCAAGGATCCCGTCGCGGGTATCGCCATGGGCCTTATCTCCGAAAAAGACAGTGTCTCCGCTGGCGGAAAGATCGAAATTCTCTCCGACATCACGGGCACTGAAGACCACTTGGGCGACATGGACTTCAAGGTCACCGGTACCAAATACGGCATTACCGGTTTCCAAATGGACATCAAAATCAAGGGCATTACCCCGGAACTCATGGGACGAGCACTGGAACAAGCTCGTCAGGGTCGCTTACATATTCTCGGCAAGATGGCGGAACTCGGTTTACCCGCTCCCCGTCGGCATCTTTCCGAGAAAGCTCCAGTCATGCTACAAATGCGCGTTCCCACCGCCAAGATTCGTGAAGTCATCGGCCCGGGCGGCTCGGTGATCAAGGGCATTCAGGCTCAAACCGGCGCAACCATCAATATCAACGACGATGGCCGTGTGGACATTGCCGCACCCAATGGCCGCATCGGAGAAATGGCTCGCCACATGGTTGAAGAAATTGTGGCAGAAGCCGAAATTGGCCGCGTCTATAAGGGCAAAGTCAAGAGCATTGTGGCCTTCGGAGCCTTTGTGGAGATTCTCCCTGGCAAGGATGGCCTGGTGCATGTTTCCGAACTTGCCGACCATCGTGTCGACAAGGTGGAAGATGTGCTTCAACTCGGTGACGAAGTCACGGTCAAGTGCATCGGCGTTGATCCTAAGGGGAAAATAAAACTCTCCATCAAGGCCTTGAAAGAAGAAGGGTAAATCTCCAGCAGTTATCCCCCAGGTCCCCGGTCAGTTTGGATGACATCTCCGTTCTGATATGCCAGTTCAGCTTTAGCTGCTACTGGCACATATCCTCTCCTGAGGAGGCTTTGCTTGAATACGGAGACACATCCAAGTAGGCTTCTGTTGCGGAACGAAGTGACCGTGGGTTGCTGCCGGTCAGTTGGAATAATGAGTTTTATGCCACATCAAGCCACAGGGATGTGACGGCTTGT
>DATIQS010000248.1:0-6542 GCA_035470605.1 Fibrobacteraceae bacterium | reverse complement strand
ATCATCTCCATGTCGTAATGCGTCGTCCTTTTGGAGCGATTCCTGAAGGGGAAAGCTGGATTCCTTTTCATGCAGACTGGCTGTCTCGATTGGAATCTGTGGATGGCATCTTAAACCTTTCTGGTGAACCAATTGCGCGTCTTTGGCACAGCCCAAGCCAGCGTCAAAGCCTCCGCACATCTCGAGTAGGACTCTGCAGACAAATTTTAACACGCATTGCTCATGGGGAACATCGGCCAAAATTCTGGATCAATGCAAGCGCTACAGGCTATTATGGAGATGCAAAGGATTCTCCTTTGACGGAAGGCTGTCTCTCTGGAAAAGGATTTCTGGCGTCCTTGTGCCAGGAATGGGAACAACCCGTTATGGAATCCGCAACCATAGGAGTCCGAGAAATCCGTCTACGCTTCGGCGTTGTTCTTGGACATCAGGGTTTTCTGAAAACAATTCTTCCCTGGTTTCGTCGAGGACTGGGAGGACGCCTCGGCACTGGCCAACAATATTTTCCCTGGATTCATCTGGATGACCTAGCCCATGCGGTTCTATTCTTGATGGGAAAACAACATTTCCAAGGGGCCTGCAATCTAGTCGCTCCCAATCCAATCACCCAGGCGGATTTCGCGCAAGAACTGGCACAAATCCTCGGGAAAAAGCAGCATGGAAATTTACCCAGCTGGTTCCTCTCTTTGCTTCCGCAAATTCCCAGGGAAATGCTTTGTTCGAGCCAACGCGTGGAAGCGGACTGTTTGCGACAACAAGGATTCAGTTTTGCCTATCCTGGATTGAAGGAAGCCTTGTTGGATGTAATCCCTCATTGATGATTGGTCTCCTTGCTATCTTTCCACAATGCCTTTTCTCTCCTTTATCCTTCTTTTCGCAATCTGCCTCCAAGCGCAGGACTGGTCGCTGGACAGGCCCTATACATTACGCACCCTAGATTACCTTCCCATGTTGCGCAATCTGCATAATCAAACACAAGGAGGGGAACTTTCGGGGATATTCCCGCGCCGAGATTCCCTTTGGCGGCATGACCTGCCCAAAAATCCAATGTTATCCTGGAAAGGAAGCAACGCCTATCTGGCCGCTAGCCCCGTGGGAGGGATTGAATACCGGGGCTTCCGCTCCTTGGATGACACCGTCAAATCGCTAGACGGAGGCCTTTATCTCCGCGGATACAAGGATTCCGTAGAATTCTGGTTGGATGCACGGATTTTTAACGAAAGTCATTCCATCAGCAACGTAACGCAAAATAACTCCTGGGACAGAGAATTTCTCGAAGTGCAAAACGATGAAAACGGGGATGCCAACTACACTTCCTACGCCCGTTACCGGGGACACATGTCCCTGCACATGGGTTGGGCGCGTCTGGACGTGGGACGGGACGCCGCACATTGGGGCCCTGGCTATTTTGACAATCTGACGCTGAACCAACAAGCCGTGCCTTTTACACAGATGTCCCTTGAAACGCGGATTGGCCCCCTCACGGTCAAAAGCCTATACGGGGATCTGAACATCAGCAAATCGTCCATGTCCTCCATCAATAAGCGATCAAAAAGTTTATACGCTCACCGCTATGAACTACAGGCCACGCAGAACCTCATCCTGGCGGTCAACGAACTAACGATCCTCGACTCCATCAACAAACCCATCCTCTTTGTTCCCATTGTGCCTCTGTTCATGCAAAAAGGGCAAATGTCGGAAGACAACAACAACGGCGCTCTTTCCGCTGATTTCTGTTACCGGATGCCCGGCTGGTTCCGCATTTATAGCGAATTTTTCCTGGACGACATGGCATCCCCGGTAAGCCTGGTCAAAAACGACAACATCGAAGCCAAATGGGCACACATGGCGGGATTACACTTGATCCGCAATTTCAGAGCCTGGGAGTTCGGTTCCCTCTTTGAATATGCACGGGTGGAGCCCTATGTTTATACGCACTTTTCAGGCAGTTATGCGCAAATCAGCAACCAGGGTTACCCCTTGGGAAATCAACTCGGCCCCAATTCCCTATCGTTCGACGCCATGGCCTATGCTCGCCATGAAAATCGCTACTTTGGTTCCTTGCGCGCCCGTCTATGGTGGAAGGGCACTGATTATGGATCTGCGGTAACGGATACGACGCCCAGTTCTAAACACTATAGCACCCCCAAAACCTTCCTGACGGGAGCCAGTCGCAAATTCACCCTTTCTCCTAGCTTTGCCTATACGGGTCAATATGTCGGATTGCAGTTAGAAATCAGTCTATTCGACAATCCCGGCGTTTATACGCGGTTGGGATTCCAGTGGTAAGTTTGCCCCATTTCGGCTTTTTTGACTGGCTACTGATCCTCTGCGTTTCTGTTTTTGGAACCTTCTCCTCCAAGGTCCGCGATCCGCAAATCAAGGCGGTCTTCGCGACGGTACCGGTGCCTTTTTCCCTAGTCTGGCTCGCAGTGGGACTCCCTGTCGCGTCCAGCAACGTAGCGGGTTCATTTCTGATCCTCGCCTATGTGCACGGGGTCCGCATCCTGCATGACCGAGCCCATGTTCCCATTATCCCCTCCATCGCCTTTGGGATTGCGCTTTACGCAGGCATAGGGGCGTTGCTCGCCCACAGAATCCCAGACAATTTATCCGTCTTTCTCTTTCTTTCCGCTTTGAGTCTATTGTCAGGGGCATTGATCTTGGTTTTTCAGAACTACCGGTCAGGCGTCTTTTACCGAACACCTCTTCCTCCACTGCCAAAGTTTGTCTCCATTTTTTGCGTCGTAACCGGACTCGTTTGGATCAAGGGTTTACTGGTTGGTTTTGCGCCCTTCTTCCCCTTGATGAACTCAGTGATCAGCTATGAAGCCCGACACTCCCTACCCACCCAATGCCGCCAGATTCCGGTATTTATGGTAGCAGCAAGCCCCATGCTGGTCTGGATGCGCTTTGCAGAATGTTCTTGGAATTGGCCACGCGGCTGGGTTCTAGCCACGGGGGTCACTCTTTATATGCTCGTCTTTTTGCCTCTCAACGCCAAAGTGCGCAAACTTGGGATGAAGAATCAAACGCCAACACCGAACGCACCATCGGGTTGCTAACAGGTTTCCGTGACAGCCTTTTGAAATTTTATCTTTCGGCCTAGCAAATCTGGATTCTCCAATCCATCAGAAATCCTTTTTGTGGGGAAAAATTGAACATCCAACATACCCTTCTGGCCATTATCCTCCCGATCTCCCTGGCTTTCTTCTCCACCTGTAGCACGGTGGACAAAACCTTCACCGACGAAGACTCCAAAGGATTTACGGGTTCCGTTTCAGGTGTCATCACCGACAAGCATGGCAACACACTTTCTGGCGTTTTAGTTACGGTCACCCCTGGTGGACAAACCACCGTAAGCACCAGCGGAGGCAAATTCGAGCTTTCTGGCATTGCTCCCGGAAAACACGCCCTCAGCTACATCAAATCCGACTACCTGGACACAACCTCCGCCGACAGCTTGGATATAAGGTTACTAGATAGTGTGGTGCTCGACTCCAACCAAAAGCTGACCTATATGTACGCCACCGTGAAAGGGACCATTGAAGACAGCGAAGGAAACAATATTGACGAGGGGCCCATTGGCGTTTCTGTGGAAAACCAGACAGCCTCCGCGACCACCGCCTCCGCATCCTTTATTCTGACCAAGGTAGAACCCGGCAACGTTCGCTTATTTGCAGCGATTTCTGGGACGGGATACGGCTATGTGGATACAGTCGTTTCCCCGGACGACACCCTGAAAAATTTGTCGGTCAAAATTTCCCGGAAGGGCGGCACAATAACGGGAACGGTCGTAGATTCTAGCGGGAAAGGCGTTAGCGATGCGATTATAAGTGCGGTCGGCGGCGTGCTACAAGACACGACCGGGAGCGATGGCAGCTACACATTAAATTCTGTTCCCAGTGAGGGTTCTGTGCTGCTACTGGTCCTCTCCACCACCGGGGACACCGTGGGAACTGCGAGCGTTGGGGTGGATGAAGGCGACAGCGCGGAAATCCCTGCGGTTGTCGTTGGGGACCAGGGTCTGGGAACCGATATGCTAAAGGTCTTGCCTTCCACAGTGGTCGTTTCAGACACATCGGATACCTTGACTCTGGTGGCGAAAGCAGTGTGGGATTCAGACGACGACGCCCCCTGCTGGTATTTGTGGAGCACGGACGGAGGAGAAACCTGGGACAGTACGCGGGTTTCCAGCTATGTGGTGACCCCCTCTGTCCTAGCGAACCTTCTGGACGAAGCGGAATGCGGAGAGGTTTACTGTGAATTCGGTATTCAGGTGAAAGCAATCAGTATCTACGGGCTTAATTCTGATGCCGTAACGATTACAGTAGAGGCAAAGAACGCAACAAGCGAGTCCTCATCAAGCCATATATCCTCGTCATTGGAATCCTCATCATCAACCGCAAAATCATCTTCATCCTCTGTTACCAAAGACTGGTTTAATTCTTCCATCTCCTACGGAACGGTGACGGATAGCCGAGACGGGCAAACCTATAAAACAGTCGTCATCGGATCACAAAAATGGATGGCGGAAAACTTGAACTACTCTGGAGATACAGTTAATGGCTTCCGTACATATACAAAAGGTTGGTGCTATGGTGTTGGTGGCACAGATACCACCAACCACAAAGATTCGACTACTTGTGACACTTATGGTCGTCACTATGACTGGACAACATCCTTATCTCTGGATTCCACCTATTTGAATCTGTATTGGGATGGAGATACCAATAATCATCAAGGAATTTGTCCTACTGGCTGGCGTCTACCCAAGTCGTCAGATTTCGATACACTAATGAATTCGGTGGGCTCTTATGAAGGAGACCTTTTTAAATCAGCGAATTGGGATGGATCTGATGATGTCGGATTTTCGGTTCTTCCTGCTGGTCATAGATATAATGATATCCACTCTTGGAGTAGCTTAGGCGGCTATGCCGGATTTTGGACCGTCACGTCAGACGAATCTGATCGAGCACGAGATTGGACAATGTACAACTCATTTTCTTCCTATGAAGATGGAAAATCTCGTGGCCTTTCCATTCGTTGTCTCTACGACACCAGCATCGCGCTCTCCAGTTCATCGGGTAAAGCTCTGTCCTCCTCATCCTCTGTCACCAAAGACTGGTTTAATTCTTCCATCTCCTACGGAACGATCACGGATAGCCGAGACGGGCAAACCTATAAAACCGTCGTCATCGGATCACAAAAATGGATGGCGGAAAACATGAACTACGACACTTTGGATCAAGAAGAAAGCTGGTGCTACAACGACTCTTCGATAAATTGCGCTTTGTATGGCCGCTTGTATACTTGGGACGGGGCTTGGTTAGGGGATACCACAAACCATAAAGGCGTCTGTCCAGAAGGTTGGCATATTCCTAGCGATTCCGAATGGTCGATTCTTACAGCATATCTCGACACCAGCGGTTTATCATCATCAGTGGGAACAGCCTTAAGAGCAAATTCTGATCTCTGGGAAAGTGGAAGCGGCAATGACTTGGTTGGCTTTTCCGCAATCCCTGCTGGAAATCGCGGCAACGAAGGCTCCTATTGGAACTTCGGACTTTCTACGCATTTCTGGTCTCCCACCGCCTACACTTCAAGCGATTTTTATTGTCGTGAACTGTCAGACAGCACAGATACTCTTGGCTGGGGAAATTCGGATTTCTGCTCCCCAGACGAACCAGAAATGGCAGACGCACTCTCGGTCCGTTGCCTCTATGATGCATCAATCGCCCTCTCTAGTTCAAGCATAGTTGGTAGTTCTTCCAGCAGAGTTACCTCTTCAAGTTCGATTAGCAGTTCATCCTTCTCTTTTGCTGATGGAGATACAATTACAATCTATGAAACGAGCGTTGATTACGAAATGGCTAGTGCGGGCAATTATATTGTGGTAGCGTCTATTAGTTGGAGCTACGCCAAAAGTGGAACGGCATCTCTTTTATTAATGAACGAAGGTTGCTCCGTTAGCGGTTCCGCGATTATCGATGGAGATTCCACAACATTTAGTGAGGCGTGGGCTCCTTCCATTACTCTTCCCTCGACATGGACTACCACAACCGATACAGGAACTGCGACGACATCTGGTTCTTTTGATTTAAACTTTACGACTTTGGGAACATGTACTGCGCTATATTTAGAAGCCCTTGGCTAAGACCTCCCAAGACGAACTGGATAATGCAACGATTATTTCTGTAAAATCATTTCTTCGGTTTCTCTAAAGTTTTGGGACAATCCAGGAGGTTACGGAGCGACTTCCGAAAGAATGATTTATCCTTGCGGAGGAGAGTCTTATAGCCTGATTTCCTGATAGCTGGAGCTACCCTTTTCAAATTTCAACTATTTCGGGACCTGTTCGAGGACATCAAGGACGATGAGACGATGATGGGTGCGCAGGCTGGGATTAAGGTGGACCCCGGAATTCGGACACTTAGCCTAGTTAGATTTTAAGTCATTTACCCCTCTCCCCAATCCAAAAGGAGAAAGGCAATGGCAGACAAGAGAAGAACACTCAGCCCGGACTTCAAAGCCAAGGTGGC
>DATIQS010000247.1:0-6097 GCA_035470605.1 Fibrobacteraceae bacterium | reverse complement strand
GGATGGTTTCCTGCTTATCAGGAATTCCTCTCGTGGAGGACGCGTCCCGCCAGAAAGAAGAGGCTGATAACCAGAGACTTCTAGAGGCGACCAAAACCCTTCTGGGGTTGGTCAAGGCCAGCCGCCTGGAAATTTGGGATGACAATCAAGTTTCCGACGATCGGACACTCCTCGCTCTTTTACGCGATGAAGCGCAGGAATCCCCGAATTTTTTTGTTTGCATTGACGGATTCTACCGGATTCCTTCTAAAACGCACAGCTCAATCGTCGATGCAGAAGAGCGACGCTCTGCGGCAATGCTGGATATCGCCAAAATTTTGGAAGTCCCTGTGTTTTGTGGTGGAGAGGCTCCCCTCGTTTCCTCTCAGCCTACTCTATCCCTCGCCGATTTGCAGATATCTTCCGCTTATTTACGTGATTCTCATACGGTACTTTGCCTGTGCAGCACGTCCGACGGCGGGATAGAACTCCATCTGTTGAAAAACAGATTGGGAGGTTCTCCGTGGCATGTGCGTTTGGAAACGGATTCCAGCGGAACCTCTTTGCGTGAGACGGAATGATCTCTGTCCTCGACTGCAATAATTTTTGGAGTCCTTCTGGTGGCGGGGTGCGCCGTTATCATCTGGAGCGTATGGATTTTTATCGCGATCGCGACGACGTTCGTGTTATCTTCCTGATGCAGGACTGCCGCACATTCACCGAGGAAATTTCTTCGGGCCTGGTGGTGGAGCACGTACACGCACTTAAAATTCCAGGGGGATGGGATTACCGCTTTATCTGGCAGCCCTGGCTTTTGCGGCGCTATATTCAAAAGCACCGTCCAGATCTGCTGGAAATAGGCTCCCCTTATTGGCTTCCTGTTGCTGCGCGTTGGGCTACTTGGGGGCTTGCAAAAGCCCCCCTTCTTCTTGGCTTTTGGCATGCGGACTTTCCTACAGCCTATGTGGGACGTGGGTTCTCCCACATTTCTCCGACCGTTGGGCGTTTGGGTGAAGCATGGGCATGGGCCTATGCGCGTTGGGCGTTCTTTCATTATCGGGGGATTCAGGTCTCCTGCCGAGATGTGATGACGCGAATGGAGCGTCATGGCCTCACACATTTGCATTGGATTCCTCTTGGAGTGGATGTGCAGCTATTTCATCCCGGGAAGCGTGATCTCCATCTGGTGGAAGAATTGAAAGCGGGAAATCCGCATCGCCTGACGATTTTTTTCCCGCACCGCCTGACGGAGGAAAAGGGGGCTGATACCCTGCTAGAGGCATATCCTGAACTCTGTCGCCGTCTAGGGCAGGAGCCCGCGATCGTCTTTGCTAGCCTTGGTCCCTACAAGGAGGCCGTGCAAAAAGCGGCGGAACGTTGGAAGCATATCCGCTATCTTGGATTTGTCCAGGGAGCGGAAGAAATGGCCCGCTGGTACGCCAGCACGGACATGGGGCTTGCTCTGAGTTCTTGGGAAACCTTTGGCTTGTCCATTCTGGAGAGCATGGCTTCAGGGCAATGCTTGGTCGGTGCAGACCAAGGAGCCGCCAAGGAACATATTGTCAATTCAGGGTGCGGCAGGGTAGTTCCTCACGGGAATGCATCGGCCCTAGTAGAGGCCATCGTATCCTTGACGCAAACCGGAGAACGGGAGCAATGCTCTACTCGTGCTCGCACCTACGCGGAAAAATTCACATGGCGTACCTGTTTCGAGCGACAGGTCGCGCTATATCAGACGCTCGTGGAGACCCCATGATTCATCACATCGTTTTCTGGAAATTGAAACCGCAGGCCCACGGAAATAATGCGGAGCACAACGGACGAGCCATCAAGCGGATGTTATCTGCGTTGCCTCCCCTGATTCCCCAGGTGCGCCGTCTCTCCGTGGGACCGGATATCAATCGGAGCCCCGCGGCCTGGGATCTGGCGCTCGACACCGTGTTCGATTCGCCCAAGGATTTGCAGACCTACCAAATTCACCCAGAGCATCAGAAAGTGGTTGCCTTCATTTCGGAAGCGGCTTCCGCCAGGGCCGTGGTCGATTTCGAGGACTGACCCTTGGGCCCTCGTGGCATCCTTTTTGATCTCTATGGCACGCTGTTTGTCTATGGCGACATGGTCCATGCGTGGTCGGACTGGCTAGAGGACCTGCAAGAGGCCCTGGGGGCCTGTGGCGTACGCACTTCCCGCGAGGCTCTTGGTATTGAGTGCGATGGTTTCTTCAGCGGAACCGTCTCTCCATTATCGTCCCTCACCGTATATGAAACCCGCCTGTATCTGTTGGCAGAACGCCTTGGTGGGACGCCGAGAGTAGAATGGAGCCAAAGAACCGCCACGAGCACCCTAACGCGTTGGCAGGCGCAAATCTCCGTAGATCCAGCGAGTCTTCCTGTTTTGAAAGAATTGCGCAACCAGGGTATACGCACTGGCGTGCTCACCAATTTTGACCACCCACCCCATGTCCGCGGGATTCTTGACTTTTCAGAACTCTCTCCCTGGTTGGATGCGGTGATCATTTCTGGGGAATGCGGTCTCAAGAAACCCGATCCAGCGATTTTCCGTTTGGCCTTATCCTCTCTAGGGACATCACCGAAATGGACTTGGTTTGTGGGAGACCATCCCCAGCAGGATTCTGCCGGAGCCCATCTCTCTGGCCTTCATGCCATTCTGCTACAAAGAGAACCATCAGGCCTAGACAGGCTGCACACAAATTACAGATCGAATCTGACCCGCGGCAGCGAGGAGGACGTCCCCCAAGAAAACACAATGGTCGCGACCTCGATGGAAGAGGCCTTGACCCTATTTTTAAACGACTCGGATTGACTTTCGGATTCCTCTAAATTTTAGGCCTCGGGTGGATTTCTAATGTGACTCCGTTGGCAAGACAAACCTTACGGATGCTATGCACCGCTCAACCGTTTACGGCGTTTCCGTTTAGCGGAGTGGGCACAAGAAATCAAAGGCGAGTCGCCCCGGTCAACTGCGGGAGCTAGGTTGAAAGACAAACTATTGCGATGTGTAACAGCCGATTTCATAGAAAAGGAATTCTTAGAGGCGCCCTAAAGCGAATCTTCGCACGAAACAGAACCTGTAGCAAGGCTTGCGTCGACTTTTTTGCTGATACAGTTCAACGAATGATTCTCGTTCTTCAAGCGCTCACTGCAACATCCGTCACCGCCAGAGCCGGAACCTTTAGACTGGAAAACGAATCATTGTATTCGTTCCCAATCCCCACAATATGCTCCAGCAAGTCAAAAAAGTTTGTGCTTAGGGTGATGCCATCCACCGCATGAACGCGTTCCCCTTTTTCTACCAGAAACCCTTGTGCGCCAATAGACAGCTCGCCGGATATCGCAGAACATCCAGAACTTCCTTCCAACTTCACGATATGCAAACAACGAGGGAATAGGTGCAGCAACTCCTCTTCGCTCCGCAGCCCAGGAAGAACTAGAGCATTATGGAAAGTTGTGCCAACCTTTCCAGAGAAACCGCGTGCCCCATGGCCCGTACTCGTACAATGAGCTCGTCCAGCCGTCTCTAAATTATGCAGAAATGAACGCAACTCGCCGCCCGCAACCACATCAAGCCTCTGGGTAGGAACGCCTTCATCGTCCAGAACCGCCGCACCAGGGAGGTCTGTTCGGGTAGGGTCGCTTACCAGGTGAAATTCTGGAACCGCAATTCGTTTCCCAATTTTGTCTGCCAGCCGCGATTGTCCCTTCTGCACCAGCTCCGCATGGAATGACGACAGATATAGACCTATAATCGACGCGCTAATGCGGTTGGAAAACACAACCGGCATGGTTGAACCCACAATAGGCATTGCGTCCAGAAGTTCCAGGCTCCGTTCCACAACCATGTTCGCCATGCCTTCTACTGTCGCCATTGAACGGTCGCGTCCAGCACGTTGGTACACGCCCATTTTGCGCACGCCGTTGCGAAGGCCAACCGCGCCGATCCCTACACCAAAAGCATTCTCTCGCTCGGAATGGTAGATCCCTTTGGAATTTAATAACCACGACTGTTCACGCGATAGTCCATACCCCAGGTGTGGCACATTCTCAATCTCTGAAGAACGAGCAAACACCGCCTGCTCCAGGTCTAGGCAAAATTTTGCTATCTCGCTAAGTCCCAGAGATTCGAGATCTGGGTTCCAACGGGTCGGCAAGGAGGGAACCTCCGTTGGCGTAGGCAAAACAATTGGGACAGCTTGAGTGAAGGCACAGTGACTCAATGCGTCTCGTAACGTCTGGCGCAAACTATTCTGAGTCAATCGTTCCGTAGACGCGTAGCCAGGAGAACCGTTCTGAAAAATTCGGATGCCCACACCCACAGACTCAGAAATTTCTGTCTGCTGTACCTTGCCGGCGAAGGCGGAAAGGGACAAAGAGGAGGACTGGTGCCCAACAAGATCAAACTGTTCTGCGCCGGATTGCGCGGCCTCTTTTCGCACAAACGCCAACGCCGCTTCCATCTCCATTGACGATTCCGAACTCATGCGCGGCCTCCAACTAAAATTCGGTCCACTTTTAAATGAGGCTGACCCACGGTTACCGGAATAGAGCCTGACGCAGCCCCACACATACCCGCGGCCGCTGCGGAATCCTGCCCGATCATCGAAATCTTGGGCAAAATTTCATGCCCTTTCCCAATCAGCGTAGCGCCGCGTACCACCTCAGCAATTTTTCCTCGGCGAATGCGATAACCCTCCTCCACGGCAAAATTGAACTCTCCCGTAGCCGGATTCACTGATCCGCCGGCCATTTTGGCCGCATACAAACCGTCGTCAATACTTGCAACCATCTCCTCAAAAGAATCTTTGCCAGCTGCGATATAGGTATTACGCATACGCGACACCGGTGCATATTTGTAAGACTCACGTCGTGCACTTCCCGTGCGTGGAACCCCTACTTCGGTGGCCCCTACCCGGTCGGACATAAAAGCCTTCAAAATTCCATTTTCAATTAGCACCGTCCTTTGTGATGGCGTACCCTCATCATCTACAGCAAGCGAGCCCCACAATCCAGGCAAGAGCCCATCGTCGATTGCAGTTAGCGCTGGATGTGCAATTTGTTCGCCAATCTTCCCGCAGAAGGGCGATGCCTTGTGGCGTACCGCCTCCGTCTCTAGAGGATGACCACAAGCTTCATGAAAAATAACGCCACCAAAACCATTCCCCATCACCACGGGCATCTGCCCTCCGGGCAGATAAGGCGCATCCAACATCCGTACGGCTCTTTCCGCAGCTCGATGCGCCAAAGCGTCCACATCAAGACCATCAATGACCTCGTATCCTCCAGAAAACCCAGGTGCTTCGCTCGCAGAAAAACGTTCGCTTCCTTGCCCCGCAGTCACCGAAATATGAAATCGCGTCCGTGCGCGTTCATCGCGGACCGACAGACCTTCGCTGTTAAAAATCTCCACCGCCGTCACCGCGTCCACAATAGACAACGTCACCTGTGTGATCCGTTCAGAACAGGCTCGCGCCACTGCGTCGCCTTGGCGTAAAAAATCCAGCTTGAAACCTTGGCCGAGCTTCCTGGGATCGCGCATTCGGGACCATTGATCAGACGCCAAGTTAGGTGCTGATACCTGCGAGGTAGAGATAATTTTCCCTCTAGATCGCCCAAACGCTAATTGTCGGACCAGCCGGACCAAGGATTCAACGGAATCATCGCTGGAATACGCATACAACACTTCCGTTCCAAACAATAAACGAACACCAACACCGTAATCAGTGCCTGCGTTAGCACTCTCCACCGTCTTTTCTTTAAACGTCAATACAGAGGAACGTGTTTCCTCTTCAAAGAGTTCAACGAAATCAGCGCCACAGTCTCGGCCAGTTTGAAGAATCAAAGAAACGTTAGAAGGATTCATATTGAAACATTAGAATTTTTACCATCCAGAGGCATAGGTTTTCATTTACCGTAAAGGGCCCGACCTAGCATCAATAGGTTGGCCGATTTTTATGGCGAAGCTTAAAAATTTTTTACGCAGAAATGGGATGTTGTTTTTTAGGATCTTCGGGCTATTCGAACTATATGCCCAGATTCTTGGAATTCGCTCCCCGTGGAGCGTTGACTGCGTAGACTTTCTCAAAGAGAGCAAGGAAGTCCAC
>DATIQS010000246.1:0-10277 GCA_035470605.1 Fibrobacteraceae bacterium | reverse complement strand
CCAGACAAAAAACTCGAGGTGCAGACCTCGACGCCAAGCTGCGGGAAGCGAAGGAGCGAGAAAAGCAAAAACGCATATTGCTGGATCAAAAATTCCAATCGGCGAAAAACAACCCGAATTTGAAAGACCCGCCTCCCGGAGTCCTCTGGGATTGATCCATCCGACATTCCGGTAGGGGAAAATGCATACCTCACTTCCTGAAACGAGGCTTTTCATGTATAATGTCGCCATGATCGAATGTAGAGAATTTCGTCTGTGGCGTTCATGAATTGTTGTCTGGCTTCTGGACTTTGGTTATGATAGGCACAGCTTACCCTGGCGAGAGAGGAGAATGGACTACACCCCATTGTATTTGTCTTTGAAGCTGGCGACTCTGACCACGGTCATTCTGTTACCTCTGCTGGTGCCTGTGGCCTGGTGGTTGTCTTTCGGAGGCGCGATTCGAACTGCCTTCCGTGTTGTTTTGACTCTTCCTTTGGTGTTACCTCCCACGGTGTTGGGCTTTTATTTGCTTTTGCTATTTTCGCCGAATGGAGGGGTCGGGCATCTTGTAGAGCAGCTTTTCGGGACACGGTTGGTTTTCACCTTCGCAGGAATGCTGTGTGCATCTGTCATCTTTTCCATTCCCTTCCTCCTCAATCCCCTTCTGGCTGGATTTGAAAGTCTCTCCTCGTCTATGACCGAGGCTGCGTATACATTGGGTAAGTCCCCGTGGACAACTCTTTGGCGGGTTCAACTCCCAAATATGCTTCCTTCCATTCTCAGTGGCGTGGTGCTTTGTTTTGCCCATTCCATGGGGGAATTCGGCGTGATCCTGATGATTGGAGGTAAAATTCCGGGAAAGACTCAGGTTGCGTCCATGGCGGTCTATGATCTGGTGGAAGCGATGGAGTATCACCAAGCGGGTGTTTATGCTCTGCTGTTGGCATCCTTCTCCTTTGTCGCGTTACTTTCGATGTTCTTGTTGGAAAAGCGTCTGCGTGGGAGGATGGTATGAGCCTTCCCATGCGTCTACGATTGCGCAAATCACTGCGTACGGAATCCGGTCCTAGGGATTTGGACATTGATTTGCAGATTGACGCGGGTGAATTATTGGCGGTCAGTGGCTCATCCGGGTGTGGCAAAACGACCTTGTTGCGTATTGTCGCTGGTTTGGCTTCACCGGATGAAGGATTCATCTCTTGTGGCGATGAAGTTTGGTATGACAGCACCGCGCGGGTGAACAGATGTCCCCAGCAGCGCAAGGTTGGACTGGTTTTTCAGGATTACGCCTTGTTTCCCAACATGACTTTGGGGGAAAACCTACGCTTTGCCTTACGGGATTCCACTGATGCGAAGCTGTTGCCGGATATCGCCATGACTTTAGGCATTACAGGGCTTTTGGGCCGCAAGCCTCATCAGGTATCTGGTGGACAACGGCAACGCGCCGCGTTTGCCCGTGCCCTTGCCTCTCAACCCGCCATTCTGCTGTTAGATGAGCCTTTCAGCGCCCTAGATTGGGAGCTGCGCTGGCGCCTACAGGATGATTTGCGGCACTGGCACCAGATTTTTGAATGCACCACTTTGGTGGTTTCGCACGACATTCTGGAACTATTCCGCGTGGCGGGTCGCGTGCTGCGCTTGGATGGCCCCCCCCCATCATTGGATGATCTGGATCGAGCCAGCCGTATGTATGCGGAGCTGCGCGATCACCTGGCCCCTTTCCCGGAATGAATATGCGTTTACCATCCTCTGAATTACTTCCCATCGAGGTTGATCAGATCCGACAGGGGATCGTCAACGCTCAGGTGGATGCCCATGTGCTTCGCGGAACGGAAATCCGCATTGTAATTACCCGCGAGGCCATGGATAACTTGAAATTACAACCCGGAATGCGGGCTTATGCAATCTTGGGGGAATCTAACCATCCCCTATGTAGTCTTTCAGGGCCTTCTGCCCTGGATTCATCAAACACGAACCAAGGAGGTTCCCATGAAACTCAGTGCACGTAACCTGCTTCCTGGCACGGTTGTGAAAGTTACCAACGGCGCGGTCAATGCCGAGGTGGTCTTGAAACTGGATGGAGGCACGGAGATTACATCAGTGGTCACTTTGGGGGCTCTAACCGAACTCGGTCTTAAGCCCGGAACCAAGGCCTATGCTGTGGTCAAGGCATCCAATGTAATTTTGGCTGTGGACTGAAAAAAGGCCTGAATACCCGGAGTCCCTGCACCCACGTGCAGGGATTTTCGTTTGTAAGCCTTCTCTAGAGCCCCTCTACGAAAACATTCTTCAACGCCAGCTTCGCGGATTCTGCGAGAACGTCCCTGCTATCTTGGTTAAGGATTCCAAGGGAAGGAGATATCAGGGATAATGAGGAAGGCTGCCGGATCAAGCTCTATTCTGTTTGTGCCTTTAAAAATTTTGGCCCCAAAATGGCACCATAAAAGCACCGGAAAAACCAGACAGCCTTACTCTCTGTATGGAAACTGGCTTTTTATTCAACGGAGAATGAGGGACTCGAACCCCCAAGTGGTTGCCCACGGCAGTTTTCAAGACTGCTGCCTTACCATTAGGCTAATTCTCCTGCGACCTACAAGGTAGGAAAAGCAAAGGGCAACAGTCAATATTCTTTGGCGATCAATGAGCAGCGTCCACCAGACCGACATTCTCCATAAGGCGATCCATAATGGGTTCCTTGGCGTATTCGGCAGCCCGCGCAATGGCGGCTTCTCGCATCTGGAGAAGCCGATCGGGTTCTCTAAGAATAGGTCCGAGCATTTTGCCTAGTTCCATTGCATTTTTTCCCAGCAATCCGTTTTTCCCATGACCGATAATATCACGGGGCCCTTTGGTGTCATAGGCGGACACGGGGAGGCCGCAGGCCATGGCTTCGGTAACGACACATCCGAACGTATCGAAACGAGAGGGAAGCAGCAAGAAATCGGCATTCTGATAGGCTGAGACCAATTGCTCCGGGGAAAGCCAGCCAAGGAATTCCGCGTCGGGAAGGGATTGACGCAGGGAACTTTCGGCCACCCCTGTACCCGCAATTCGCAGTCGAGCACCTGGACAAATTTTACGGACCTCCAACAAAATTTGCGGTAACTCAAAGACTCCTTTTTCCTGACTGATTCGTCCAGCAAAAAGGAGGATCGGCTTCTCTGGATCATAGGCACGCCGCTGGGTCGGTGGCATAAAATGCCCCTCAGTCCAATGCGCTGTTTGATAGACCCGACGGCGAGGCATCCCTACAGCCCGACTCGTCAGCCAGTCTCGATGCTCGCTATTCAAAACAAAAACGCCATCAAAGGAACGATAAGTGGCGCGGAGAAGACGGCGGACACGGTCCAACGAATGGGTGTCCATATCCGTCATGCGACGCACGTAGTCCAACCAATCTGTATGCATATAAAAGAAAGCAGGGACATGGAAAGCCTGCTTGAGGTATAGAGCCACGACCCCCATGGGAGCCTCCGTGCTACACAGAATTCGGTCATACCCCCCCTCCAGAAACAATTTGTGCACATCCATCAGGTTAGGAATACGGAAGCGCTGCTCGGAGAAATTCTCCAGCGCAAAATTTCCGATGGATGGGACGACCTGTAGATGATCCCGAGGCGCAACGGAGTCCGAACAAATCAGGAAATCGATGGGTAAATTTCGTCGTTCAACCTCTCGCAAGACAGCCTCCAAAACACTAGCCACTCCGTTCTTGTCGTATAAAGTATCGGTAAGCCATAAAATTCGGCGAGGCAGCGAATGCCCTCCAATGGCTTTTGCAAAAGATTGTACGGTTCCCCGATCATGATAAAGGACACGAGCGCTCATAAAACGAGCTCCGCCCATGATTCCAAAAAACAGCGCAGGGAAAGACAATTGATCCATCAAAGTTGCCACGCTGAAAGTAGTCATGTCGTTCGGCTTCCCTTCCTGCAACGATTTGGAGGAATCGGAAAGCATCCGGAAATGACTAGGCAATTCGAAACGACGAATCAGATCATCCATAGACAATGCACGGAAACGAGGATTCGCCATCTCTTTGCCTAAACGATCGCCGATTCGTTTCGACATCAATCGATTGATCTTCAGAAACATGTTCTCAATACTTGCCATAAACTCATGATGAGGTTCTGGTCCCAATTTTGCGGACTGGGCAAGCGACCCAACATCATCGAGGAGGGGACGATAATCGCGGCTAACAGTCAATGCAGTCAGAATTCCCGGCTTACGGCCACGCAACGCCTCATGAAATACAGTGAGGAAACGCATGGTGTATTTGTGGCGACGCAATTCCTGCATGGCATTGGAAACTGCGAGGCAAATCAGTTTGTCCTTGAGGTCTCCGCGATGCAGGAACATACGCAATAATCCTGGATCGTTCATATTCAAGGCCACTTGGCAGAAATAATCTAGGAAGGCGATGGAAAGCTTTTCGTCTTCTGCGATGGTTCCATAAGGGGCCATGTCCCCATGCCGAATGGCGTTCAAAGCGATTTCAGAAATTTTCTTCCGTTTCAATTGATTCGCTAAGTCAGGGACATGCAGTCGCGTTCCCGCGCCTCCGACAAACAAGGCAAAGTGGTCGTCGGATCCTCCCGTAGCTCGTTTGCGATACGGATCTCGACAATAGCGATCTGGGGGTATCCCGTATTTTCGTCCCCATTCGTCCAGCGTTTCTGGAGTCAGAGATCGTAACCATTCAGAAACCAGGAGATTTTGCAACACATCCCTCTGGCCATTCATTACCTCAAAGCGCTCAAAGAGCAATGCCAATTTTTCATAGGCGACAAATCCGAGCGAAGGTTTATCATGGTACAGATAAAGTGGGTGCGGCAAAACGGTGGGGATATCTTGCTCCAACGCATAGTCTAAAAAATGGTAGGCATCTGTGCGCAACTGATTGAGACGCTGCTCCTGGGCAGGCGTAAAGCCGTAAGCCAACACATGCGCGCTGAACCCTAAGTCCTCAAAACGACAGGTGAATTCTGCCCCGGGCAGAATATCCTCACCCTTTTCCAGCAACTCCCAGCAGGATCGTGCGTTATTGTGGTTGGTGATTGTCATCGCCTGGCTTCCCGAGGCTCGTAGTTTATCCATCACCTCCGAGGTTTCCACCCAGGTTTCAGGCAAGCGCAGAATTCTTCCCCAGAGTTCATCCGGGACATCACTGTTATGGTCATGACAATGCAGATCAATACGCAGGGCCTCCGAATCGGCAAAGCGGGAGGCTTCCTGTTGTAGATAAGCGTCAAATTCCTGGCGGACCTGTATGCGAAAATTCCGTTCAGGATGATTCATTGATTCTCCTTGGCAGAGGAATTTCAAACTCCCCTGCATCCGTGGTTAAAGAAAGCGTCTGACGCCCCTGAACAAAGGCGCTTAGACGCGGATGAGAAAAGCCGAGAGAAGCAGGCAATGCGAAACGAGCAGGCACCCGTGTCTGCAGTTGATTACGCGTGATGTTCCAGCTCAAATGCGCCGTGGTTCCTTGTCCTTGCAATCGCCAGGATACCACGCCATGGCGAGTGACGAGATTGTTGGCCTGGATGTCCATATCTGGAGCATACCAATTTATGGGGATGCCATGTCCAAGCAAGAGATGCCCATTTTGAACACGAACTAACAGAGACATGAGGAAGGACAACACTTCTGCGGCGGCCCAACCATGATCACCATCACCCATGCAACCGCCTCGGGTTTGCGGATGGATCGCCTCAGGCCAAGTCCAAACACTAGTCGCGTGATCAAGAAGAGCCTCAAACAAAACTTGCCAGCGTCCATCTCCACAAGCAAGAAAAGCTCGGGAAAGTTGTATGTTCAAATAAGCATTTAGACCTGTATGCACAATCTTTTGGAAGAACATTCCCTGTTCCACGCTATTCTGCCACAAAGCCTCCAAAGTGCTGGAAACCCAATACTCCTCTGGATTCACGAGTCCAAGGGGGGCCACCGCCACCAGATTACCGATCGCAGAGGAATCCACTTTCCGATAAGGACTGGAAGGCATTCCCTGCCCATGAAGTCGTTGAAAGGTGGAACGCATGGCCTTGTCCAAATCGAAACGCAACTGTAGTGCTGTATTCCGAATCACTAGGCGCTGCTCTTCCCTGCCAAGAATGGCAGCCACACTCTCTGCATCCAACAAGCCCTGTAAACTCCACCACGAATCCCAGAAATAATGGTCATTCGGGCCAAAATGTTCTGCGGAAAAACCTGAAGGCATCAACCCGAAATGAGGCGAATTACGGACACGTGTTTCCTGACACTGATTGCGAATCCATTCGGCACCCAGGCGTAACGCATTCCAATAGCGTTCCAGCACGTTGCGGTCCCCTGTTGCGATTGCGTGATCCACGATCATCCAGATGGCCTGACCATTGGAATCCCATTCCCCTTCCTGGCTGCAGAAATACCCTTTACTGGTCTGATGACGACGCAGCAATTGCAGTTTCCCTTTCACCGCATCATGCCACCCCAATTGGGTATGCGCCGAAGCCAAATAGACAGAATCACGAATCCAAAACTTGTGATACAAAAATGTCCCTGGAGAAAAATGGTCGCCGTCATCGAATACATACAAACGTTTACGAATCGCATTCCACACGATCATCCAGCGTTCTTCTGGAATCTGAATTTGAGCCCCATTTTGTTCCCTGGCCTTCCAAATTTCTCGATTTTGAACGCGGGCTTGCCCAAGAGCGTCGTAACTTGGTTGATTGAGATTCGCCAGAGGATCTAGACGCGATTTGCGCAAGATGCCCACCGTTGTCACCCGTTGCCGTTCCCAGGGACGCAAAAGCAAATCCCATTCCGCCGCCCCTGCCGCGATTCCGCTTCCCGAAGAGCGCCGCAAGGGACCCGCATCATCCGCGCACAAAAAGATCGGATCCGGTCCATTCCGGTCTGATGTGGTCACTCGCGCTGGATTTTCCAAAAGCCAAAACGCCGCTTTGTGATTGATTCGCCAAAGATTATCCTGATACTTGATCCGGTGGATATGAGAAATATTGAGGGTATTATAGGGTCGCAGGGAGAAACCTAAACTGCAACGGATTTCGCGGTTTGTCTGATTCTCCACCTCATGGATGAACAGGACCAATTCCGAGCCCTCCAGCAGAACAACCTCTACCTCACTCCGCCAGGAAATGCGAGCGTCCACACGATATTCTGTCTGGACCACCGGGAGCCCCCCCTCCTCCAAACGTTGAGAAACCTGGCCGATTTTAAAACGCGGAGGCGTCCAAAAATTTTCATCCAAACGCATATAAGGAAAAGCCGACCAACCTTGTTCACCCACGGTTAGCATACCCACCGGGTCCACCATGACTTCCTGGTCGCTCCCAGGAACCCCCAGTGAAATCCAATTCCGCAATGTAATGTTGGACGTAACCATGTTCATGCCTGTCGGCACAAATCCCAGAGACTTAGAATCCTGTTGTTGTTCCTGCCACCAAGGCCAAATCCAATCCAGATTACTCTGAAAGGCCATGGTGTTGTTCAATCCAGAAAGAAGAAGATTGGCCCCCTGCCCTGCAAGCTCTTTGGGGAAAGCGACCTTTCCCGCCCGACCAATATGAATCAGGCCGCGAACAAAAGGGATCAGGTAGGAATGCCCTGTAAGCTTAAGCAGCACCTGGATGATTTTTTCCATCCCCCACAACATAGCTGGCGATTGTGAGCGGATGATGAGGAGAGCGGATTTCCAGGGTAGGCTAACAAAATCCTAACGAAAGCCACCCCAAAATAGCTTAAGGTGCCTCTACAGCTCCAATGTCACACCCACATGTCCAGGCACAAGGAGCTCTGGATAACGTGCGGCCAGGAGTTCGCTGAAAGCAGGCCCAGTGCAATGTAAGGGCATGACCTTCTGAAACCCGACCTGGAGAATTTTTTCAACGATAGGTTCCATTTGATCTGTGGTTTTCCCATTCAAATGAAAGCCTCCCACGAGAGCATAAAAAGGCTCGCGTGGAAACAACTCTTGCGCCTTCGCGATTAAAGCCGGAATTCCCGTATGCGCACAACCGCTGATCAAGGATAAACCCAATTCCGTCCGAACGAACAAAGCCTGTTCATCGGGAAACGCATCCGCACGTAAATGCCCTGTCTCGTTTCGAAAAAACCGTCCCGGTTCAAAGGTCTGGGCAAAATCTCCAGCCAGAGAACCGCTGGAAAAAATACCGGGCAATAATTCCATGGAACAGCGCCCCGCCTGCGACCGGGAAGAGAAATCCATGAAGCCACTAGGCACCCCACCATAACGCCACTGCTCAGGGCCATCTAAAATCCATTTGGGATCTGTCAGTTTTGGATGGAAATGCAGCCGAGATTGCGGGTAACGAGCCATCAAAGCAGGGGCTCCATTTGTATGATCATAATGTCCATGACTCAAGACGATCCATTCTGGGGATTCCTTCGTCAAGCCAAGCGCCGCAAGATTTGACAAAACAAGATCGGATTTTCCCGTGTCAAACAACAAAGCGCGCCCCTGTGAGCGAAAATGCAAGGATAAGCCATGCTCCGCAGGAGCCTCCGCACAGCGAGATTGGTCATCCACCACCACAGTCATTAAAATTTTATTGGGCTCCATGCCTACACCTCCTTCCACCTCCACAACAGGAGGGCTCATTCCCCACCTGGATTGCCTTACTAGAAACAAGGGCCTGAATCAAATGACGCCGACCGCTTTCCAATAGGCGTTGTACCGTCCCTCGCGAAACCCCCATTTTCTCCCCTGCAGCCGTCTGATCCAAATTTTCAAGATCACAAAGGCGTAAGGCTTCCAATTCATCCAACGCCAAAGGCTCCACCTCCAGATTGGACAGAGGAATTCCCTGAGGCTTGTAATATAAACCCGCCGCATCGACCCGACAGCAACGATGCTTATGAGGCCTTGGCATACTTGCCCGATGCGAAAGAATTTCTTATAATGTGCATATGCACAAAATAAAAAAGGGAGGACATCATGTCAACCAATCCTCGTCGGGTGGCTTTTTCCGCAACGCAAGCTGGTTTGGATGCGTCCTTGGATCCGCGCTTCGGGCGTTGTTCCTGCTGGGTAATTCTCGATCTGGAAAGCGGGGCTGTGGAATTGCTAAACAATACGGACAACAAGGGTGCAGAGCAGGGAGCCGGCATTCAAGCGGCGCAAACTGTACTCGGGGCGAACGTTCAGGCCCTGGTCACCGGTCACTGCGGGCCCAAGGCCTTTCGGGTACTCCAGGCAGCAGGGGTCGCGGTTTATTGCGCGGAAGAAGGGACTGTACGCCAAGCGGCGGAGCGTCTACAAGCGGGACAATTGCCCCAACTCTCCCAGCCGGATGTGGCGAGCCACTGGTGAAGACATCAGAGAAGGAAAGACCTCTCCAAATTGCGATTGCCTCAGGGAAAGGAGGGGCAGGAAAAACCTCCGTCGCTGTTGCCTTGTTGCAAGCCAATGCAGAGAGGACTCGACTGGTGGACTGCGACGTGGAGGAACCAGATTGCCATTTATTTCTGGATGCCCCCATCGTACAAAAGAAACCCGTCACTCAATTGATTCCCCACATATTGGCGGATCAATGCCGCCACTGTGGTCGTTGTGTGCGAGCATGCCAATTCAACGCTCTGGCCTTGGCAGGAGATTCCGGTGTCATGGTTTTCACGGAATTATGCCATGCCTGTGGGGCATGCGCCCAAATCTGTCCCGCTGGAGCCATCGAAGAAGTGAGCACCCCCGTGGGAGAATTGATCCAAAGACAATCGGAAAAAGGCTGGGAACTCGTTACAGGGATCCTATCCGTAGGGCATGCTGCCGCTCCAGGCGTAATTAGTGCCGCCCGTCGGGAAACGCCAGTCCGTCCCGTCCCTTTCACCCTGCTGGACTCTCCTCCTGGGGCCGCTTGTTCTCTGGTCACGACATTACGAGACTGCGATTTCGCCCTTTTGGTCGCGGAGGCCACACCCTTTGGCCTGCACGATCTCGAACTGGCGATGGAAACGTCAAAAAAGTTAGATGTTCCCTGCGCCGTGGTTGTAAACCGGATGAGGCCTGGTCGCACATTAATTCAGGATTTTTGCAAAGTCCAAGGAGTCCCGATTCTCATTGAAATTCCAGAGAAACGCGAAATTGCGGAAAGCATCGCCGCTGGAGGTTCTCTTTTGGATGCGGAACCGGACTTGCGGAACGACTTTCGAAATCTTCTGGACAAATGCAAACAAATGATCAATTCTTCAAGAGCCGCTCATGGATAACGTTTTTCATCCACAAGAACTGGTTGTATTAAGCGGAAAGGGCGGCACAGGGAAAACCTCGG
>DATIQS010000245.1:0-13814 GCA_035470605.1 Fibrobacteraceae bacterium | reverse complement strand
AGTTGTTATGAGAATCGATGGAGATATGCCTTTGTTCTGCCGTATTGCCAGAAGGATCTTGAGGTAATTCGTGGTATAAAGCGTCAAAAGACCCCAAATCCGACCAAGCAATATCTGCGGGCACCACTTTCACTCGTTTGGATTTTTCCATGACCGCATAATCGATACTATTAGAGGGAATCAATTTCATGTCATCCAATCGAGGACGAATCACACAACCATCTCGCTGAGCTCGTCCAAAACAGGTCTGACTTGTCTGATAAATCTCAGCCCCCAACTTATGCAGTTCGTCCAAAAAAACGCCAGCCTGAAAGCAAAACATCCCAGAATTCCAATAAAAATTTCCTTGTTCCAAATACTGCTGAGCCTTTTCCAAACTTGGTTTTTCAACAAATCGCACAACGTTTTCGCCATTGGCTTCAATATATCCGAAGCCAGTCTCTGGAGTGTTCGGTCGAATGCCAAACGTGACAAGAGAACCCTGTTCCGCCAAGGTATGAGCTCGTTGCACCATTTGCAAATAAGCTTCCGTATTCTTCACCAAGTGGTCGCTCGGTGTCACAAACACAATTGTTTCTGGAGGCAGAGTCATACAGGCCAGTGCGATGGCCGGTGCCGTGTTGCGTCCGATAGGCTCTAGTAAAAAAGAAGCCTGAGGATTCCCGAGGCTTTGTAGCTGATCCAACGCCAAAAAATACTGATCTGCATTGGAAACAATCAAATGCCCACGGCAACAGGCGCGGTTCCGCGCAACTGTTTTTTGGAAAAGCGACTCGCCCTGGAAAATGCGTACAAATTGTTTAGGCATCAACGACCGGCTAACAGGCCAAAGTCGCGTACCCGCACCGCCACAAAGGATCAAATTAATCATGATTGCCTCAAAAAAATTCTAAAGATTGGTTTCAAAAAATACTCAAATTCCTCTTTGTTCTCGAAACTCCTTATATTTGAATCATGGAATCCTTACGTTCCCTTGCAATCCGTTCCGCTGCGAACCAAGCAGACCTGGTGAAGCGATTCGGGCATGTCCATAGTTTGGAAATTGACCCGACGAATAGAGAACTCTTTATATCCATTTTGTTGCATGGAGAATCGGAACCCATTCAAGCCAAAATCCACTACCGCTTAGACGAAAACGGTGGCTCTAGAATATTGACAATCACAGAAGCGGAAACATCACGCTCCTGGTTAAATGAAGTCATTAAATTATTTCAGGAAAAACAAAGAAGCCCAACCCTCCCCCTAACAGGCTTTTGGGGGAAGCTCGTCAGCATGATCCTTTAATTGGAACCAGCGAGTTCTTTATAAAGAGCCTTTAACTCTGGATCAGTAGGGCTGGCAATTTCAAAAATATCCATCAAGTTCGTAATTTCTAGCAATTCTTTACAAGATTCTGGAACTTGAGCGAGCTGTAGGGTGGCTTTTTCATTGGTCGCGGAGGTATAGGCAGAAACCAATTCACCCACGCCAGTACTATCGATATAAACCACCTGCCCAAGATCGATAACCACCCGTTTGATTTTTCTAGCAAACAGGTTTCGGACCGCACCCCGTAGTGACTCATTCAATGTTGTCGCCACGAGCTTTCCGGTCACTTGAACTACAGCGGCCTTGCCGTTGTCTTTGACCTTCAACTCCATCAGGACCTCTTCAACTATTACACATTCAAGCCCTATTTTATACTTTTCCGCTTTGGAAAGCAACCAAAAGTATGACACATCACCCTCAGAAGAAGTTCAATTTCCTCAACATCACCCGATAAAACACAAAATTTCATGAATCCTCAGCAAATCAATGAACCATCGCTTCCGCCTTGGGAAGCTCTACAGGAAAATCTACGATCCCTCGTACGCGCCTGGAAGGCGGCCCATGAATCTGTACTTGGTTTCCATTGGAAAAAGCTCCCCCCTTTTAACCTGATTTTTCCTCAAGTCGATTTTTTGCGGATTCAACGGGTTATGAGTTCCTCTAGAGAGCATTGTGCGCAACAAGCAAAAATCATACAGAAACTACAAGAGGCAGCACTCGGCGAGGAAATGCGGGACCTCCGTGACTACTATCAGGCGATGTTGCCTTATGTAGAGGACCTCAAGCATCTCTGTGAACAGCTTTCACAGATTGCAGCAGCCAAACAAAATCGTCTGGCGAAAGGGAAAACACCTCTCCGCGAATTCAATAACCAGATGAAACAATACGAACAAAGCATCCGAGCCGCCCAGGTCTCTGGACACACGGCTCAACAGGCATGGAACAACTTGGAGCCCTCCAGACGAGCCATCCATCCTTAAATTCCAGTCGTTCACCGGATCTTTCAACCTGTAGTCTTGTTACTCCACGATTCGATAGGTAATATGAATCCAACGAAACAAACAAACCCGATTGGAGGTACACATGTCCGTTCTCGTTGGAAAGCAAGCCCCGGATTTTAAAGCCACGGCAGTTGTTAATGGTGGAGAATTCGTCGAAGATTTCACCCTATCCCAGTTCAAAGGAAAGAAACATGTGGTGCTTTTCTTTTACCCCATGGACTTCACCTTTGTCTGCCCAACAGAGTTACACGCCTTCCAGGCCAAGCTCGCCGATTTCGAGGCTCGAAACACCCAGTTAATTGCGGTGTCCGTGGACTCACAATACAGTCACTTCGCCTGGTTGAATACCCCTGTAGCGAAAGGCGGGGTCCAGGGTGTAAAATATCCCATGGTGTCCGATATCACTAAAGCAATCTCTCGCGACTATGATGTGCTCAGCGATGGCTCTGTCGCCTTCCGCGGACTGTTCCTCATCGATAAGGATGGTGTGGTGCAACATCAGGTAGTGAACAATCTACCCCTGGGACGCAGCGTAGATGAAGCTCTGCGCATGGTCGACGCGCTTCAGTTCTTCGAGCAGAATGGAGAGGTTTGCCCTGCCAACTGGCATAAAGGGGACAAAGCGATGAAGGCCGACCAAAATGGTTTGGAAAACTATTTCGCACATTAAACAAGGAGATCAAAATGGCTTTTGAATTGCCGAAATTGCCTTATGCCTATGATGCGCTGGAACCCCATTACGATCGTCAAACGGTGGAGATTCACCACACCAAGCATCACAACACCTATACAGTGAACTTCAACAAGGCCGTAGAAGCTGCTGGGGTTTCAAACCGTTCCGGGGACTGGATCCTCACCCATCTAGAAGAAATTCCCGCTGATAAGCGTACTCCCATTATCAATGCGGGAGGTGGATGGTGGAATCACAATTTCTTCTGGGAGTCCATTTCTCCGAAAGGTGGAGGCGAAGCCATCGGCAAACTAGCGGTAGCCATCGCCCAGAAATGGGGTTCTTTTGCGGCATTCAAAGAGGCCTTCACAGCAAAGGCCATCGGACACTTCGGCTCTGGTTGGGCTTGGCTCGTAGTGAACAAGACTGGCGAATTGGAAATTGTGGATACCCACGACCAAGTTTGCCCGATTTCTAGCGGGTTAAAACCATTGACGGTGATCGACGTCTGGGAACACGCCTATTACTTGAAGTACAAGAACGTGCGACCGGACTGGGTCACGGCCTGGTGGAATCTGGTGGATTGGAACAAAGCCGAAGAACGGTTCAACGCCTAGGGGATGCCCGAAACGTAACAGTACCTAATTTAGGCTGGTCTCCATAGGGTCCGGCCTTTTTCCATTTCAGAGGGGTTTGCAATGCGGAAAACACCGTTTTCGTTTATCCTAGATTCCGCCGGGTTGACTCGCCCACGATCCATTGCGCCCCTCCGCTCTCCCCAGCACACTCTAAGTGCGCCGTACCCACAGGGGGGGCAGTATTGCCTGAAGCCTTTGAACTGTGCATAGCATTTCATAAGACACTTTTGCCAACGGAATGCACATCAGGCGGAGACATATATTCCTATACAACTGCGGGGCTAAGCTTACTCCCCCAAGCAATTCGCTTCAGATGTTCCCACATTCAGCCAATAAAGATTCAGGTTGTTGACAGAACCGGCATCGGAGGAAGAACCCGAATATTGGAATATCAAGGACAAGACGGCATTCAGATAGTCGCTAACTGTAACGATTGTGCCCCAGCCGCTTTGCTGGGTGGCAGTCGAAAAAGCCTTGACAAAGGTGGTCTGGGTGGTTGCCTTTTTCATTGCCCAACCGGGAAGGTTGTAACCCATGGCTATTTCATTTGTGGTGGAAAACTCGAGATTCAAGCGCCAAGCTTGAGTGGCCGTATAGGAGAAGCAGAGATACTTGCTGCTCATATCGGTTCCAGCCTGAGGATCCAAAAAGTTAACGCCGAAATCCGCATAGGGGTAGCCAATGGCATCCCCCAAGGTCATGACGGCGCAGAGAGACGCCCCGCCGCATTCATCAGTGATATATTCGCCAATCCAGTCATAGGAGGCATCGGAGCCATTGCTAGAGAATGGATTTGCGGGAAGGATGGTGGAATTACCACTATCTCCAGCATCCGTGAAGGTGAACCAATAGCCATCATAGTCGTTGCCGGACAATTGTCCAACAGCATTTTCCGCTTGCCAAATTGCCTGAGTATTTGTGGTGACAGACGACAAGGCGACAATCGCAGACGAAGAACTGCTCCAGGCACTGGAAGAAGACGAAATCTTGCTGGAAGAGGAAACAGCCTTTGATGAGGATGAGACTTCACTACTCTCCATTGTTACAAATTCCACATTCCCTTCCACCTCGCTGGAGTCCCCGAAACGGTTTAAGGCGGTCAGACGATAATAGCGGATATCACCAGTATTTAGGCCGCTGACCGTATAGCTGATCCCCATGGATACCAGGCTCAATTCACTACTGGAAGTCCCCCAGTAGAAGCGATAGGTTACCGCCTCACTGGACATATTGACGATGGAAGCCAACCACGTCAGGGTGCTACTGCCACTAGTAATATCCAAGGAATCTGCCAGTATTTGGCTAAACGTCGGCGCAGGCACGAAGCGCACAACAAAAGTATCCCGAGTTACTCCCCCCTCGTTGTCCGTGGCGCTCCAGATCACCGTGTCGATGCCACCATCCGCATCGCTGAGTTCCAGTGAGGATGTATTTCCGACACTCCCATTCCCGGACCAGGCATAAGCCACAATGGAGCCATCCGCATCCGTGGCTGACAGTTCCACCTCCAGAGTTTTGGTGTAGGAAAGGGCTGTATCCTGAACCGCAGTCAGCACCGGGTGCAGATCCACTGCCGCGGTCACCACAAAGGTGTCGCGTGAAACGCCGCCCTCGTTGTCCCGCGCTCCCCAGATGACCGCGTACTCCCCACCGATTAGCCACGTCCGGGTGAAGCTCCCGGTTGTCGAGCTGTCGGTCCAGGTGCCATTGCTGTCCGACCAGAGGTAGGTACTGATTGTTCCGTCCTGATCCGTGGCTGATAATTGAATGGTCAAGGTACGGGCGATGCTGGTGTCGTTCACGGCGGTCAAGAGCGGCGAATGGTTTCCGGTCCACACCGTCGCGACGCTGGTGGCGGTGAGCCCGTTATTGTCCATAACGGTTACTTTCACCGTATGATTCCCCGTGCTCCAGCCCGTGGTGTACAGGGTGTCCCCGGCCGTGACCGCATTGCCATCCACGGTCCAGAGGTACTGGGCGACGACGCTGTTTTCGCTTTCCGCCTGAGCGATCACCCTACCCGTCGCGGCATCGTGGAAACTTGTGTTGGTCAGGGCCACCGTGGGCGGATGGTAATCAGTCCCGGTGCTGTCTTTGGGGTTGTTCCAGTCCACCACGGGAACGTCGGAACAGGAGAAGAGGAGGGAAAGGAGGATACAACACAAGAAGCCAGGGTAGAGGGAAAAGGGTAGAGGGCGGGATCGCAGGATCTCACGCGGAGACGCGGAGGGCGCGGAGTCTGACACAACGCCTGGAAAGATTGATAAGTGATGAACGGTCATACATTCCCCTAAAACACAAAGGTCACTCCAAAGCTCAGGACACCAACACAGGCGATGGCACTGCCGATGTTGCGGCGCGTTTTGGCGTCATGCATTTGATCCAACTCGTCGTCGTAGATCGCTTTGTAGGAATCAAAATCACTAGAGGCCTGTAGATAATCATCATAAGCGTCCTGGGCCGCCTCGCGATGATTGCGCACGAAAATGGCCTTTTGAAGGGAGTAGATGCCCCCCCCTGCGGCGACCAGCCCCGAAACGATACGTGCAGTCCAACGCACATGGGCATGGAACGCGCTATCCTGCCACGGCTGGGTGTGCTGGAGATGGTATTTTTTCTCCAGCCGGTTGCCTGCCGCAAGTTGCAGCGAATCCTCCACCGGCTCGTAGCTGTCTAAATCCAGTCGCAACCGATAGTGCCCGGGTTCTAGGCGATTTCCCTGCCATGGCGTTACCCCCACCTGAACACCATTCAGAGTCAACATTGCAGGCTCAGAACTCGTCACCAACAGGGTGCCATATAACGGTTGTAAAATGAGATCCAGGTTTATTGTTTGCCCAGAGACCAAGTCAAGGGAGACTTCTTCAGTCTTGTAATCATTCGCAGAAACCTGCATCTGATAATGCCCAGGTTGCAACCGTTCACTCGCCAAAGGGGTACGATCCACCACGGTGCCGTTTAGACTCACCGTCGCGGGTACGGAACTCTTCACTAAGAGTTTGGCATAGATAGATTGCAAGGTGACGTTGCGAGAAAGACTTTGCCCGGCGATAAGGTCAAAGGAATCCTTAATTGTTTGATAGTCCGCTGCCGCGACTTGTAGGCGATAATGCCCAGGTTCCAAGTGCGCACTCTCGCAGGGGGTGTGGCCTAGCACGGTTCCGTTCAAGGTTGCCGTTGCAGGCACAGAACTCGACACTGACAGTTTCGCGTAACGCGGTTCCAGGGTGACATTGCGAGAAACACGCTGTCCTGCCACGAGATCAAAGGAATCCACCATGGTCTTGTAATCATCGGCAGAGACCTGTACTAGATAGTGTCCCGGTTGCAACCGCGAATTTACCCAGGGGGTGCGCCCCATAATTACCCCATTCAGGGCCACAGTTGCCGGGACGGAAGCCTTGACAGATAAACTTCCATACAAAGGCAGCAAGTTTACCTTCCGGGTGATGGTTTGCCGGGCTACCAAATTCAGAGTGTCGCTCCAAGGGACATAGTCCTCCTTTTCCACGCGGATAGCAAGGCGTCCTGAAGAAAGCAACAAATCGCGAAAATCAGCCCGGACCTGGGGCTTTCCATTGAAAAACACCTTTGTTCCTTCGGGATGAATCTGAAGATTCAGCCACGCGCCAAGATGCAAAGTGTCGTTCCGCACCACAAACGAGTCCAAATCCACATGGAGTGAATCCTGTAAAGGCAAATACCCAGGAGACTCCAGACGCAGGATGTGGGATCCCGCTACGATACTATCCAGTTTCAAAGGCGTATAGCCTATTTTCTGACCATCGAAGAATACGGTGGCGTTTAGGGGTAGGCTAAACACCTTGATGCCGCCAACACCTTTTTTCGTGGAAACATTGATGCGAAGCAGATCATCCGGTTTCAGCATGATCTTCCTTATGCCAGACGCCTCAGAGGTACGGACCTCAATGACGTGCCTGCCTGCGGGAATGCCTCGCAAGGTCAAAGGGGTTTTCCCATCCACACGCAGACCATCTAAAAATACGGGAGCGCCAGCCACTGTGGATTCGATATAAAGATCGCCAGTGCGCCCAGCCATATTCTTTATTTGGCTCTCGTGCCTTTTTTTTGCGCCAGCAGAGGAGGCAAGTTTCCGTGCAACCTCTGGAATCAATTGGGAGAGGACTTCTGAAATGTCCCCCTTATACTGCGTATTCGCGGTAATTACGACCTCCCCCGAACCCACGTCCAGCAAGCGTGCGCTGATCGTGTAAAGGTCGCCACCCAGCAAGCCGATGGAGCCCACCACCATGCGATCCACACTCAGCAACTGCCCCACCTTCACCTGGCACTCGCTGGAATTACAGGCCCCCGACTGCTGAAAGGACTGTTCGCTGAGAATGGCATCCATCTGACTGCGCTCCATGACCCGGAATACCCCTGTCCCCATGAGTTCACCGCGAAGGCGGTCCGTGAGGATGTTCACGTCGCTAGCAGGCAACCCGTTGGCTTCGAATTCTCCAACAGCGATATTCAAAGGAACACTTGCCGTTGTCTGCGCCAAGGCGGACTGCAGGAGGAGACAAAAGCATAAGAGGGATAAACCGATCATTCTACGGACACCTCCAAATCAAAGTTTTAGTGCCTAAACGTATTTTCCGACACAGTAAAATTCGATGATGAACCTAATGGCCACAGTTATACGTGTGTATGTACCAGTAACAACGAAAACTGAACTGGCATATCAGGAGAGATAGAGTCTGCCCGCTCAACTTCGGTTGTTAGGATGAATATAGAATTTCTCAATAGAGAACATTCGCTTTCCCTCAAGGCGGATAAATCCATTGATCTTCCGTGTTCAGCTCACGACGTTCTTGATTTTCATCCCATGCTTGAGCCGCACAGGTTTCTCTCGATTCAGTTGGAAACCGATTTCACACAGCGTAACGAGAGCCCATTGAATTTGCTGCTGAAAGCCGCATCCAAATCCGCATAAAAATAAAAGAGACAGCGGTTATAGGCGTAGGTAGCGCCGTGCTCTGTTGCTGACCATAGGCTTGCGTAAAAGCCTTGATAGCAATAAGCTCCTCCGCTGAAACGGCTCCCGGCAGGCAAGAGAGAAAAGCCAAGATCATCAGAGCCATTCCCATTATATTCCCATCCATTTTTGGCTTTGAGATGGGTTCCAGCGTCACCCACGCCCCCAACGTCCTCAACCAGGCGATCCCAGTCTCTGTTGTCAGGGATGCGCCAACCGGGGGGACAGGCGCGATGCGCTCCGTTCCAGGAATATAAGCGGCCATATTGACGACCATTGGCGGGATCATTCTCATAATTCCAGGAGTCTGGACAGGCATAGTTCATATTTTGTGCCATCCAAATCTGGGCACCCACCCGCACAGTCCTATAGGTCTGTCCGTCTCGGCTGTCGGTATAAAAATCCGCCGATTCCATGTGTGCCTCGCGGGAAAAAATACAGTATTCCATGCCCTATCGGGGCAAAATATTCTCCTAAGTGGAAAAAAAGACAGATGCATGGTATTCTTGAGTTATCAAGGATGGAGCCATGCCTCAAGCGAATCATACAGATACATCGACAGACCTTTCATCGGAATGGTCCAGCATTTTACTCGTAGATGATACACCGGAAAATCTACGCCTGTTGTCTGATCTGTTAAAAACACGCAACTACCGAACCTACGCTGTCACCAACGGACAGCTGGCCCTACAATCCGCCCTGCACACCCAGCCCGATCTGATTCTGCTAGATGTGAATATGCCTATTATGGATGGTTATGAGACCTGCCAACACCTCAAGGATGACCCTCGTTTACGCGATATCCCCGTCATTTTTCTCAGTGCGATGAGCGAATCCCTGGACAAGGTCAGGGCCTTTGAGGTCGGTGCAGTGGATTACATTACGAAGCCATTCCAGATCCAAGAGGTAGAAGCTCGAGTGCAAACTCATCTGGAAAGCGCCCGCATGAAAAGGGCCCTAAAATCGCAGAATGAACGTCTGGAGGCCATGGTATCCCGCCGCACACAACAATTGGTGGATGCGAACCGCCGTATTTCCGCGCTGGATAAAGCGAAGAGTGATTTTCTCAATATGATTTCCCATGAACTAAGGACTCCCCTCTCTGGATTGCTCCTCATTGGTGAAGTCCTTTTTGAGGAATGTAAGGCCAGTGAGAAGGTGAGCGAAATTCGCAGCATCTTCGAGGAATCCCGACACCGAGTGGTTTCCCTAATTAACGACGCGCTCCTTCTGACCCGGATTCAGGTACAAGGCGAACAATATTATGGGAATTCGTGCCTGCTAGACGAGGTGGTAAAGAAATCCATTGCAGCAGCTAGTCCATTGGCGAAACTCCATAATGTGGAATTTTCCATGGACCAACTCCCTGATACCCGAATTCTCGGAGACGCAGAACTGATGCAGCGCGCCACTCAGTCTCTTCTGGAGACGGCGGTCAAATTTGCAAAACAACCCGTTCACATTTATTCCCTGCCAGACCAAGGGAAAATGCACCTGCTCATCGACGCCCAGGGGCGAAATATTCCAAAAGCGTCCCTGGATAAATTCTTTGATATGTTAAGTATCGGGGAAAGCATCAACGAAGGCGGGGATATTGGCTTAGCCCCTGTGGTGGCCGCTCGAATTCTTCCTCTTTTTGAGGGTTCTGTGAGCCTCGAAAACATTCCAGGGCCAGGAATCCGTCTCCATGTTTGGTTTCAAGAACTTGCAAACGTCCAAAATAAACAGGATTGATGCATGGGCTTTCTCCTTCTTCTTCTTTCCTTTCTCGTACAACTACTTGGCGCCTTCTACGCCCTGCGCCTGATAAAACTTGCCTCCAAACCTCTTATATGGGGACTGATCGCCTCTGGCTTCCTGTGTATGGCCTTTTTACAAGGAATGGAACTTCATCTCCATGGTTTCGATGGCATTAACGCCATTCTTAATCAACAAATGCTCAGACTCCTGCTTTCCATTCTGTTTATGGCGGGGACCTTCCGTCTCCAGCCATTACTACAAGATTTTCAGGCTCAAAAAATTCGGGCCAACGAAAGTGAACAGCGTTTCCGAATGCTAAGTGAGAATTCCCTGACAGGAATTTACATTGTGCAAAACGGACGTTTTGCCTATGTCAATCCAGCCCTGGAGCAGATGGCTGGATATGCACCGAATGAACTGCTGGGCAAGCCCTTCGATCTGGTAATTGATCCTGTAGATAGTTCCAAGGTTCAAAACATTGTGCGACAGCGCATGGAAAAAAAACCTAAGGGGAACAAAAGCGCCTTCCGTTGCCGCAAAAAAGACGGAAATATCCTGCATGTGGAAGTGCTGGGGATCCGCACGGAGTTCCTGGGCCAACCGGCCATGATCGGCAATGTGGTGGATGTCACTACTCGTGTCCTAGTAGAAAACGCCCTACATACGGAACGACAATTTATGCGAACAATGCTGGAAAACATGGCCGATGGGGTTCTGGCATGTAATCAACAGGGGATTCTGGTACAAGTGAATCGAGCCGCACGCAATTGGTGTCCCCTCCATGAGGAGATGTCTAGTCTCATTCGAGATTTTCCTTTATTGAACTCCAATGGAGAACCCTTTGCGGATCCGAAGATTCACCCTCTGCATCGCGCCCTGGCTGGAGAACATTTGCGGCAAGAGGAGTTTACCCTACCTGGTGTGGATGGTGACTTGCGCCATTTTATCGCCAATGGGGATCCTTTGTTGAATGAGAATGAAAAACTTGGTGCAGTCCTCGTCTTGCACGATATCACGGAATTACGCGCTGCCGAAGCCCAGGTCCGTTCCATGAATGCCCAGTTGGAACAACGCGTACAAGAACGAACCAGACAGTTGCAACTTCTTCACCGTGCTATGGAAAACTCTCCCACAAGCGTAATGATTCTGGACTCTCATGGAATCATCGAGTACGTCAATCCCAAATTCTGTTCCAGCTCCGGTTACTCCAATGATGAGATTTTGGGAAAATATCCTGATTTTTTGCGTTCTGGCGTCCAATCCGAAGGGTTCTTTCAGGAGATGATTCGTACTGTTCGTCAAGGCCATACATGGCATGGTGATATTTGCAACCAAAAACGAAATGGAGAGCTGTACTGGGTTTCTGAATCCATCGCCCCTGTCTTTGATGAACAGGGCCATATTATCCACAACATCTCCGTGTCAGAAGACATCACTCAACGCAAAAAAATGCAGGAAAAACTCCAGGAGGCACAACGACTAGCGAACACGGCTTTGGAATTGACACAGACGGGCTACTGGTATGTTTCCTTGGAAAATAGAGACGAGTTCGTCTCGAATCCACGCACGGCTCAAATTTTTGGACACGCCCCCACTCCTGAATTCCGATATCGGGTCAAAGAAGATTGGTACGTCCATCTGATGGCTGTGGATGTTCAGATCGCGGAAACGACCGATCAGCATTTTAAAGAAGTCATGAACGGCAAGGCCCGCACCTATGACTGTAGCTATCCATTCCGACGACCGGATGACGGGCGAATTATCTGGATTCACGCTCTCGCTTATTTGGTGCGTGATGATAGCAATCGTCCTAGTGGAATGTACGGAGTCGTTCAAGATATTACTGTCCAAAAAAGAATGGAATCTGAGATTCTCCGGGCCAAGGAAAAAGCGGAATCTGCCAGCAAGGCAAAAGGAATGTTCCTTGCCAATATGAGTCATGAAATCCGTACCCCACTGAATGCCATTCTGGGGTTCAGCCAAATTCTGCAACGATCGGCCCAGCTGAGTCCTCAGCATCAATCTTATTTGGAAACCATCAACAAAAGCGGAGAACATCTACTTTCCCTGATTAACGATGTGCTGGAAATGTCAAAAATCGAAGCGGGAAGAGTTGTAATTTTACCAGAGGCTTTTATCCTAGACGCGTTCATCCAGGAGATCCATAATCTGTTTCGATTACGCGCAGAAGCCAAAAATCTACAGTTCGCCATCCATGGAATAGAGCGCCTTCCCCCATTCCTGAGTGCCGACCGAAATAAAATTCGACAAATTCTTGTGAATCTGATTGGGAACGCTCTGAAATTCACCTCTCAGGGAGGAATCAGCCTGAACCTCTGGTCCGAAGCCTCTACAGGTGACGATGTCCTCCTTTATTTTGAAGTCCGGGACACCGGATCAGGAATTACACCTGAAGATGCAGAGCGTTTGTTTCAGCAGTTTGAACAAGCAGAAGCAGGCAAAAACATGGGAGGAGGAACGGGACTCGGCCTAGCGATAAGTCGGCAACTGGCTCGTCTGATGGGTGGCGACATTTCCTTGCAAAGTGAAATCGATGTGGGCAGTTCCTTCACCTTAAGCGTCAAGGCGCAAAAGCTCGCCTTGGTTCCCAAGGACTCATCTACCAATCATCTCGAGCTTCCCGTCGGTTTGCGCCCAGGGCAGCGCTCCCCGCGAATTCTGGTCGCCGATGACCAACAGGAAAGTCTGGATTTGATCGAACAGATGCTTAATCCTTTGAGTTTTGAAATTCGTATGGTATCCAATGGGCAGGAGGTCTTAGAGGCTCTTCCCTCCTTTGCTCCAGATTTGATCCTTTTGGATTTGCGAATGCCTGTATTAGATGGACAAGCCACTCTGTGTCAAATCCGAGCTTCAGCTCAACCCCAACCCCGCATTATCATTGTCTCTGCAAGCGCCTTCGACGAGGTTCGTCAACAGGCCTTAGACAATGGAGCCGACGATTTTCTGGGGAAACCCTTTCAAGAGACGTTGTTACTGGAAAAAATTGGCAAGGCATTGGAACTAGAATATGTCTATACTGCCCCCCATGGAAAATCGGCACAAACAGCCGACGTAAGTGCAGCGGAACTGAAGGAAATTCCCAAAGAATTGCGATCAAAAATCCACCATGCGGCGATCATGGGCGATTTTGATCAATTGGAATACCTCTTTTCCGAAATTCCTTCGCAACAAGCAAATTTGGCCGAGTCGCTACGGACATTGGCGCAAACCTTTAATTCTACACGACTTCTGGAACTATTCCCAGAGTAACAGATTACACCAGTCCCAAAGATTTTCAAGTACATTCGGAATATGGGTCAAGACCCCTTCATTGGAAAATCTGCAGGGAAATGCCGCATCATTGAACGCATCGGCGAAGGCGGTACCGCCTTTGTGTATCGCGCCCACAACGAAGCGTTTCAGATGGACCGTGTGGTCAAAATTCTGAAACAGGA